>CAYNJK010000126.1:0-9256 GCA_964397575.1 uncultured Saprospiraceae bacterium | reverse complement strand
AAGTAATAGTGATAAAAAACAAGAAATAAATAAGACCTGAACAAAACTTAATCATGTCCTTTGTATTTTATAGCAAATTAAAACATTAAAGTAGGAGTTCAAACAATACACGAGGTCAACTGTTCAAATTAATCTAGTTTTAGAATCTTAGATGTCCGCTCTCTTGTCTTATTCATAAGATCGCCATCTTCTATCAGTGATTCTCCATAAGATGGAATCATTTCTTTGATGGTTTTTTTCCAAGCCGCTGAGTTCATTTTATCAGGGAAACAAATTTTTAGTACATCCATCATTATGGAAACCGAAGTAGATGCGCCTGGGGATGCACCGAGTAGGCAAGCAAGAGAACCATCAGCAGCTGATACTATCTCAGTACCAAACTTAAGGGTGCCACCTTCTCTTTTGTCTTTCTTTATAATCTGGACCCTTTGTCCAGCTATTTCCAATCTCCAATCTTCTGGATCAGCATCAGGGTAGAATTTTTTTAGAAATTTAAACTTGTCATCCTTGGATTGCATAACCTGTTCTATCAGATACTTAGTTAGATCTATATTGTTTATGCCCGCTTTGAGAATGGGCCAGATGTTGTGCATTTCTATAGATAGTGGAAGGTCCATCCACGACCCTTCCTTAAGAAACTTAGTCGAAAAGCCAGCATATGGGCCAAATAGGAGAGATCTGCCTTCTTCCATATGACGGGTATCTAAATGTGGCACTGACATAGGCGGTGATCCACTTGCAGCCTTGCCATACACCTTGGCTTCGTGTTTTTGTATGACTTCTTTGTTGTCACAGCGCAACCATTGACCACTTACTGGAAATCCACCGAAGCCACGACCTTCAGGTATATCTGACTTCTCTAGTAAGGGCAGGGCGCCTCCACCTGCACCTATAAATACAAAGGAGGTATCTAGTTCTTCTTCCTTTCCAGTGATTAGATTTTTTACTTCTACTGTCCAGCCCTTGTTTTTGTTTCTTGTCAGGTCTTGTACTTCTGTGCCCAAGTCCAGAGTAACCCCATCCGAATCTTCCAGATACCTTATCATAGATCTGGTTATAGCTCCGAAATTTACATCAGTACCTATATCCATTCTTGTAACTGCTAGATTTTCTGACTTGTCTCGACCATTCATCATCAGAGGAATCCATTCTGAAATCTGATCCCAATCTTCAGAATAGATCATGTCTTCAAACATGGCATACTTGGTCAGATACTTATATCGATCTTTTAGAAACTCAATGTTTTTTTCCCCCCATACAAAGCTCATGTGGGGAATGTCATTGATATAAGCTGGCTTGTCAGGGCAATGGTTTTCTTTAAAGTAAGCCCAGAATTGTTTTGAGATTTCGAACTGCTCACTAATTCTCAATGCCTTAGAGATGTCTAGTTCCCCGCTCTCTTTATAAGGTGTATAATTCAGTTCACAAAATGCAGAGTGCCCTGTGCCGGCATTGTTCCAAGCTGCAGAGCTTTCTGCACCTACCTTATTTAGTCGTTCGAAAATGTGTATGGTTGCCTTCGGCTGTAGTTTTTTGAGATAGACTCCGAGGGTAGCACTCATAATGCCCGCTCCTATAAGAATATAATCTGGTTTGTTAGAAGCCATCTGAAAATTGATTATTAAGTAATTATCTGGTGTAATTTGGTGCTTCTTTGGTAATTGTGATATTATGAGGATGACTTTCATGAATACCAGCAGCTGACATTTTCACCATTTTTGCATGCTTAAGGTCTGAGATGTTTTTGGCACCTACATAGCCCATGCCTGCTCTCAGTCCACCTATGTATTGCACCATCACCTCAGCAACTGTGCCTTTGTAAGGCAGCCGTCCTTCTATGCCTTCGGGAACGAGCTTTCTAGTGTTGTTTTCTTCTTCTTGGAAGTATCTATCTTTTGAGCCTTTTTGCATTGCTCCTATAGACCCCATGCCTCTATAAACTTTGAATTTTCTTCCTTGGAACAATATAGTTTCTCCTGGAGCCTCCTCAGTTCCTGCAAACAAGGACCCTGCCATAATACAATCCGCTCCTGCACAGATAGCCTTTCCTATGTCGCCGGTATATTTTATTCCGCCATCTCCTATGATAGGAATTCCAGTGCCTTTCAGTCCTTCAGCTGCATTCATAATTGCAGTAAGCTGGGGGACACCTACACCTGCGACTATACGTGTTGTACATATACTTCCAGGTCCTATACCTACTTTTACACCATCAGCTCCTGCATCCGCTAGTGCTTTAGCTGCTGCAGCCGTGGCAATATTACCGCCTATCAGTTGTAAGTCTGGAAAATGATTTTTGATACTAGTCACCATGTTTAGCACACCTTTACTGTGGCCATGAGCTGTATCTACAGTAATTACATCCACATCCACATCCACCAGAGCTTGGACTCTTTCCATGGTGTCCTTTGTAACGCCTACTGCTCCACCTACTATTAGTCTACCATGACTGTCCTTCGCAGAATTAGGATAGTCTTTGACCTTCATAATGTCCTTGTAGGTAATAAGTCCTACTAAAGTGTTGCTATCATCCACTACTGGTAACTTCTCTATCTTATGATGCTGTAAGATGTCCTGAGCTTCTGCAAGGGTAGTACCTTGTGGAGCTGTGACCAGATTTTCTTTAGTCATGAGGTTCTTTATAGGTTTGTCCTTATTTGTTTCAAATCTCAGATCTCTATTTGTTAGAATGCCTATTAGCTTGCCTTTGTCATCCACAACAGGGATACCTCCTATCTTATAACTATTCATCAGCTGTAGTGCATCACTTACTTTAGCGTCTAAGTCCAGAGTCACAGGATCTATTATCATTCCACTTTCTGACCGCTTTACTTTACGGACATGCTCCGCTTGTTGGGCGATGGTCATGTTTTTATGTACCAGTCCTATCCCACCTGCTCTTGCAAGGGCGATAGCGAGTCTGTATTCGGTAACTGTATCCATAGCTGCAGAAACTATGGGAATGTTAATTTTAAGTTCTTTTGTAATGTGAGTCTGTAAATTGACCTCGTTGGGTAAGACTTCTGAGTAAGCTGGGACAAGAAGAACATCATCGAAAGTGAGTGCTTCTTGGAATATTGGCGAAAAGTTCGTTTCCATGTGCAAATCTATTAAAAGAGAAATTAAAAAACCGACGAAATTGCAATCAAAATTTGCAGGTCCAATATTGATAAAATGATATTTTAGCTGACAAGAATGAAACTCTATGCTCTCAGTATTTTCTGACGAAAGCTTTATGCAAAAGGCAATCCAAGAAGCCGAAATAGCTGCTGCTGAAGGAGAAGTACCTGTAGGCGCAGTCATCGTATGCAATAATGCTGTTATTGCAAAAGCCCACAATCAAGTAGAAAAGCTAAATGATATCACGGCTCATGCAGAGATACTTGCTATTACTGCAGCCTCTAATTATTTAGGATCTAAAACTCTGGAAGACTGCACCTTATTTGTAACCTTGGAACCCTGTACCATGTGCGGGGGTGCTATCAAATGGGCAAGACTGGGCAGAGTGGTCTATGGAGCATCCGATGATAAAGCAGGCTTTATGAAGCATGGTAAAGAATTTCTGCATCCTTCTACTCGCCTAGAGTATGGTGTTTGTAATGATAAGTGTTCAGCCTTATTAAAGAGCTTTTTTAAGAAACTCAGAATTTAATAACAGGTTTTCTAGCGTTAAGGCAGGGTTAATCCTGGCGTTAAAAAGTCTTAATATTTAGATTCACATTAAACTAGCCTCTATCTTAATTATCAAACAAGTACACTATTTCTTAACCTCTAATTCCTTGATCATGAAGTACAAATCAATTTATCTAGTTTCCTTTTTAGGAATGATGTTGCTGACTTCTTGTAGTAAGAAGCTTACTTATTTCACACAAGACCTTTACGATGAGTACAATTGGAGTGAATCGGAGTTGAAACAGATTCAGTTTTATGTCTCTCAGGATATTGAGCTTTATCGTACAGCCTCAGGAGGTAGCTCTGTCATAGAAGATGGTCAGATTAAGCTAAAAGACCAGCGCAAAGTAGATCAGGTAATTATAAAGGAAGGCACACCTGGTATACTAACTTTTACTCCTAAGGACAATCGCTATGCTGTCAGTTTTGATGACTCTGGTGCTTTTCTCATTTTTGCTCCTGGAAAGAAGACTAGAGGTCGCTATACCTTACGTGCAAAAGAATGGAAGGGCAGAGGAGAAGGTGGAATCATCACCTATAATGGCAAGGAGTACTACACCAGTACAGAAAATGCCTATGCTGCACTAATGGTAGATCTTAAGAAAGCTCGAAAATCTGTAACCGTTGTAGATAAGGCATCGGGCAGAAAGATCAACTAATTCTTCCTCCCAGATGGTGGGTAACAAAGTTTGTAGTCTTTAGTATCTTGCCCTCATGATATACGCATTCAAAGGATTTATTCCAGTTGTACATGAGTCCTCATTTGTACATCCTCAGGCAGCTGTTACAGGGAATGTAATAATAGACAGAGATGTCTATATCGGTCCTGGCGCAGCAATACGAGGAGACTGGGGAGGCATCCATATAAAGGATGGTTGTAACGTACAGGAGAATTGTACCATCCATATGTTTCCAGGTGTTACAGTTATCCTAGAGGAATCTGCTCATATAGGTCATGGAGCCATCATCCATGGAGCACATATCGGTAAGAATGCTATGGTAGGTATGAATGCCGTTATAATGGATAATGTAGAACTGGGTAATGAATGCATAGTAGGTGCACTTGCATTTCTGAAGGCCAATTCAGTCTGGGAAGAAAGAAGCCTTATAGTCGGTAATCCAGCAAGAGTAGTCAAAAGTGTTTCTGATGAAATGCTGAGTTGGAAAACTAAAGGTACTGCCTTGTATCAGACTCTACCACAGTCTTGTAAGGAATCTCTTATACCAACAGAACCACTGAGAACTATATCCGCTGACAGACCGTCTCAGGATTCCTT
The DNA here is from genome assembly GCA_964397575.1 of uncultured Saprospiraceae bacterium. Lineage (GTDB taxonomy): Bacteria > Bacteroidota > Bacteroidia > Chitinophagales > Saprospiraceae > RFSX01. The sequence goes on along the minus strand of CAYNJK010000126.1, from coordinate 4,307 downwards.
ATACAAGACTTGGAACGAAATCAAAGATGACCAGTACAGATAGATTGACACCAGAACAAAAAACGAGCTGGATAAAACAGAAAGCCAAAGAGTATGGCTTTGATCAGGTCGGTATCGCCAAGGCAGAATTTCTTTCTGAAGAAGCTGAGCAGCTCCAGGCATGGTTAGATCAAGGTTATCAGGGTAAGATGAGCTATATGGAAAATCATTTTGAGCTCAGAACTGACCCTACTAAACTTGTCGATAATGCCAAATCAATAATTTGTTTCAGCTATAATTACTATCCAGCTAATGCCGAGGAAGATGTAAAAAACAAAATTGCAAAGTATGCTTACGGTAGAGACTACCATAAAGTTATAAAGAAGAAACTCAAAGTACTTTACAAAGAAATGCAAGAAGCATTTGGAGAGTTCAGCGGACGGTTTTTTGTGGACAGTGCACCAGTGATGGAAAGGGAATGGGCAAAAAGGGCAGGCCTTGGCTGGGTAGGAAAAAACACCTTGATTATCAATCCTAAAAAAGGCTCCTTTTTCTTTCTTGCCGAGATGATCATAGATGTAGAGCTGGTCTATGATAATCCCATTTCTGATTACTGTGGCACTTGTACGAAATGTATAACGGCCTGTCCGACAGATGCAATTCTCGGTGATGGATACGAACTGGATGCCAGTAAATGCATTAGTTATCTGACTATAGAGCTAAAGGACAAGGAATTACCCGAAGAGTTTAAAGGAAAGATGGAAGACTGGGCCTTTGGCTGTGACATCTGTCAGGATGTTTGTCCATGGAATAGATTTTCCACGGTGCACGATGAGCCAGATTTTCAGCAGCATGAAAGTTTTTTGGAGATTCAGCAGATGAATTCTGAAGACCTTACTAAAGAACTATTTGATGAAGTTTTTGAAGGCAGTGCTGTAAAGAGAACAGGTTACGAAGGCTTTGTGAGAAATGTTTCTTTTCTAGAGCAAGTGCCTGATTCTAAAGATTAGCTTTCTTCTTGTATTAAGGACTTTTCTATTTTCCAATATTTTTTACCATCCTTGGTTCTGTCCAGAAAACCACAACCAAACAGTAGGCGTCGGAAGGTGGCAGGATCTCCAAAGGTGTGAAAAGCATTGAGGATTTCATTGACTTCCATCTCAGTATAATTGCGATCAGTGACAAATTTTTCTGCCAGCTCTTCCAGCATCAGGTCTAGCTTTTTTTTCTGTCGTCTCCCAGGGAGCCTAGTAAAGCGCCCTTCTTCATCTGTGTATCCCGATAATTTATGCTGCCTATTCATAGCTCTTCTTTTTAAAGCATTTCAGTAATATATCCTTACAGGCAAGTAACTAATTGCCTAACTTTGCATTATAAATTTATATAATAAAATATGAAGTTAAACATAGCCTTGATAGCCCATGATGGAAAGAAATCAGAAATGGTGTCTTTTGTGGCAAGAAATCATGATTTTCTTGATGATGCTACAATCTATGCTACTGGAACCACTGGGTCCAAAATAGAAAATGAAGGTTATAAAGTCGTGAAACTGTTATCCGGTCCATTGGGCGGTGATGCTCAGATAGCTGCACTTGTAGCTACAGAAAAAATAGATATAGTCGTATTCTTCAGAGACCCACTAGATAAGCATCCTCATGAGCCCGATGTGCAGATGCTGATGCGACAGTGTGACGTACACAATGTGCCTCTCGCCACCAATCCTAAAGCCGCATACTATTTGCTCAAAGGAATAGAGGTTGAGTTTCCTGATAAATGCGTAACCAGATAAGCGAAGTTTATTTTCATTGACGACAGAAGATTATAAAAAGCTAGCCCCTAAGATACCTCATGAGCCAGGTGTCTATAGGTACTATGATACTAACGATACAGTCATATACGTCGGTAAGGCCAAGAATCTAAAGAAGAGAATTTCATCTTACTTTGGCGAGAAGAAACACCAGCAGTACAAGACCAAGACACTGATAAAGAATGCTGTAAGGCTAGATTATACAGTAGTGGAAACGGAGCAAGATGCATTGTTGTTAGAGAATACTCTGATAAAGAAATTGCAGCCTCGCTATAATGTAATGCTTAAAGATGGAAAGACTTATACCTACATTGTTGTTAAGAAAGAACGGTTTCCTAGAGTATTTTTCACAAGAAGAGTATGGAAAGATGGCTCCCAGTATTTCGGCCCTTATACTTCTAAATATAGAGCGAGGATTCTACTAGATATAATAAAGAAACTTTTTCAGCTAAGAACCTGCTCTCTTGATCTAAGTGAGAAAAATATTGCAGCAGGGAAGTTCAAGGTATGTCTGGAATACCATATCAAAAATTGTCTAGGACCCTGTGTCGGCTATGAATCTGAAGAAGATTACAACGAAAAGATCCGTCAGGTCGTCAATATACTTAAAGGAAAGATCAAGCCCGTTCGTGATTATCTGAAAACTAAGATCGCTCAGGCTGCAGAGGCCTTAGAATTTGAAAATGCTCAGATATACAAAGAGCGATTGGAATCTCTAGACGATTATCAAGCCAAGTCCACAGTAGTCAATTCTACCGTCAAAGACAGCGACGTCTTTTCCATTAGGTCAGAAGAAGAAATGGCATACGTCGCCTATCTGAAAATAGTAGATGGCGCACTTATAAATTCTGACAATCTAGAGCTAAAGAAAAACCTCAATGACGATGAAGACGAACTTTTATCTTTTGCCATAAGTTATCTGAGAGAGAAGTTTCACAGTATCTCGCCTGAAGTAGTCGTCCCACGTCCAATTACTTTGAGCAACGAGATAACAGTGACGGTTCCTCAGAGAGGAGACAAAAAACATCTCCTTGAGCTAGCCAATAAAAATCTCAAATACTTCATACTACAGAAGCGCAAGGATGCGATGAACAAAACGAAGAAACAAACTTCCGCAGAACGCATACTAAAAACTATGAAGTCTGATCTTGATATGGAAGAATTACCTTATCATATCGAATGTTTTGATAATTCCAATATCCAAGGGACAAACCCTGTAGCCAGTTGTGTTGTCTTTAAGAATGCCCAGCCATCTAAGAAAGATTATCGTAAATTTAATATCAAGACCGTTATAGGTCCCGATGACTTTGCTTCTATGAAAGAAGTAGTCTATCGTAGGTACAGACGTCTGAAAGAAGAATCTTCTCCTCTGCCACAACTAGTTATTATAGATGGTGGCAAAGGTCAGCTTAATGCCGCTTACGAAATCCTACAAGAACTTGAGTTGGAAAAGAAAATTACCCTAGTCGGAATCGCCAAGCGACTGGAAGAAATCTATTTCCCTGGTGATTCCATCCCGCTATACATCAATAAAAAATCTGAATCTCTTAAACTCATTCAGCAACTACGGAATGAGGCCCACCGCTTTGCAATTACCTTCCATAGAGATCAACGTTCCAAGAATGCCTTAGGAACAGAACTCACCAATATTCCAGGAATAGGGGAGAAGACTGCCGAAAAACTATTGATAGCTTTTCAGTCAGTAAAAAAGATAAGGGAAAAATCTGCTGATGAAATGGCTGCGGTAGTAGGGAAAAATGCAGCGTCTATCGTAAAGGCCTACTTTGCTGAGAAAGAAGAGTAATGCAAATGCAATGTCTGATTGTTGCAAGCAGAATAGAAAATAAAATTAGGATATGAATCTTCAAGCCATAATTGGAAGACGATTTGATCATCTTATAGCCTTAGACGATTCCCAGTTTGAGGCTTTGTATGAAGGGCAATAGATCCTTTAATCTGGAAACAAGATCGATGCACTAATAGATATAAGAAAATGGATTATTCAGATTTCTTTTTGGATGTATTAATTCAAAAGACACTTTGGTGATTGTTTAGAAATCAAGCCGAAGCCATAGGTATACAAGCATTACAAGAATAGCAAATTTGAACTTGGATAAAAGTGGCACAAAAATTCAGTTATTACCCTCATAATCAACGTTAAACACATGATAAATATGTGAATATGTGTTAGTTTGATTATTGCTCCTAGCTGATTTTCTACATGGAATTTGAGAGAAGAATGAAATCATGATAGCTATCTAGTCTGAGTACTTCAAGGATATTGTGCTTGTAACCTGACATTTTGTTACTATTCCAATAAGCTCGATAGAATTTAATAGGGGCTCTCAGCCCTACGTTTTGTCTCATTGTTGAGGCAGACTCTAACCCGCCTGCCTTAGCACCCTTCTAATAATATCTTTAGATAGAGATATTGCAAATAGCCTTTGACCATTTACTGGTTTGCTAATGGCATATTATTTGAATTACAGATACCCTAATGCTAGACATTCATTTCTAGCAT
>CAYNJK010000125.1:0-9272 GCA_964397575.1 uncultured Saprospiraceae bacterium | reverse complement strand
ATATTAGGAAGGGCAATTGCAAAAATTATATGTCTCATCATATTATCAAAATGGGGGCAGCAGGTTTTAACAAGGAGCTGATCGATAAGTCCATAGACAGATTGAGAACTGATGTCTCTAACCTCGTCAATACTTTCCAGCAGCAAGTCATGAACAACCCTACTGAAAATTACAATATGAAATCTTCTTGGTTAGGAATTGTATAACTGCACCTACAATTCTGGGATCTCTGCACCTAAATACCTGGTAGCCCACTGAGCTATTATATTGCCCGCATATACAGCATCAGCTTTCTTGCTCAGCAAATGATCGGCTCCATCTAGAGAAATAAAACTCTTTGGATGTCTTGCATTGAGATATATTTCTGAGGCGTGATTTATACTCACGATGTTGTCTTGGGGAGAATGCATGATCAGCAAAGACTCGTCTACCCTCTTCAGAACTTTAGGAAGATCTTTGGATTCTAAATCAGTAATAAATTCTGAAGATATAGGAAACTCTCTTCCTCCTATATTGACCATGGCCTTCCCGTCTTCTTTGATAGCTTCTATACTATTCCCAAAAAGATGCTGCACATGTTGCGGTGCGGATGGGGCACCTATGGTTGCAACAGCTGTAACTGATTCCAACTGAGCACTGGCGAACAATACTGCCGCCCCTCCTAGTGAATGTCCAATCAATAATTTGGGCGCACTATAGCTCTCAGTGAGAAACTGTGCCATATCTACCAGGTCATGCACATTGGAGCTAAAGCTAGAATCTGCAAACTCTCCTTCACTATTACCAAGACCAGTAAAATCAAATCGCAATACTCCAAAACCATGTTTGGTCATCGCTTTACTTATCGCTCTTACAGCACCTAAGTTTTTGCTACAGGTAAAACAATGTGCAAAAATTGCGTAACTGTGCGCCTCCCCAGTATCTGGCAATTCCAGATTAGCGGACAGCTTAATATCTTTTCTATTGCTGATATCCAGCTTGACCCTTTTCATAAAATTAGTTTCTCAATTTCTAGCTTAGAATCTGCTACTAAGACAAAATTTTGATTTCGTCAGCGGTAATATGTACGGTACGTAAAGCGTCTGTTCTTGTAGCAACATCTCCAGCTGAGTTTTCCAATCTTAGTACACCTCGAGGACAGACGGCAGAACAGACTCCACAACCTACACAGCTGCTTCGTACTATATCCTGACCTCTCTGTGCATAAGATCTTACATCTATACCCATCTCACAGTAAGTACTGCAATTACCGCAAGAGATACACTGACCTCCATTAGTAGTAATTCTAAATTTGCTCTTGAACTTCTGCACTAAGCCGAGATAGCCGGCAAGTGGACAACCAAATCTGCACCATACACGATTACCCATAATGGGGTAAAATCCTGTCCCTACAACGCCTGCAAAACCTGCTCCTATTAGGAAGCCATACCAAGACCGCAAGCCCCCAGCACTGAAGATTCCGAAGTTCATGTACTCATTTCCTTGTGAAGTATAAGAAACCAGAACTAAGATTGTCATTACTGCTGCAGCTACCATAACACCGTGTATGATATATCTTTCAAATCTCCATGCCTTAAGACTTTTGTCAGACAACTGACGATATGGATCACCCATAGTCTCTGCCAATCCGCCACAGCCACAGACCCAACTACAGTACCATCTCTTTCCGAAAAAATAGGTCATAAGTGGTACTGCAAGAAATATAAGAGCGATACCCCAGATAAGGGCTGCCATACCCCAACTGCTGGATAACCACGTATCCATGTTGTAAGCTGCAAACAAGTCATAATTAAGAGGCCATATATTCTTAAGATCTATCGCTGGTATACTACTACCAGTACGAACATTAAGCTTACTGATAAACTGAGGAATCAGGAAGGCAAAGCCAATCTGAAAAAGTATAACACTGAATGTTCTGACTATCTGATATTTGTTATGTATATACTTTGCCATCATACGGATGCCCATGACTAGTACAAGAACACAATACATAAATCCATACAAGAACCACTGACTCGCATTACCCCCATTCAGCTTTTGCGACAGAGGATCGACCATACTTACCCAGTTGTTAATATATGGAGAGGCCCAGTATAATAAGATATAGAATCCAATGAAATATACACCAGCAATAATGCCGAGCCAGCCTGTATCTATCGGAGAAGCAGATCGGTCTTCTCCCTTGGTATTTGCACTAGGTCGCAACACAGAAAGATAAAAAATCAGTGCAGCTATTAATACAGTGATAATCGGAAAGATTAAGTTACCGTCTTTTATAAAACCCCAGACAATAATACCTATTGCACCTACCCACCAGAATATTTGTTTGGTTCCAAACTTAATTCCTCGTGTCAGTGGATTGTGATAGATGCCATTATTTTTTATTCCGGGAGATTTCAGAAATTTAGGAAGAATAAATAGTAAGCCCCCTAAAGAACCCAAACCAAAAGTGAGTAAAAACCACAGCCAAGGATTGTTTTGCACAGGGCCACCTGCAGAACTCTTTACTGCAGCACCTATAAAATTATTGCGTTGCCATTTTTGGATTTCTGGAATTTCTTTCAAGACGGACTTGTACTCCGAAATAAAGGAGACTAGAGGCAGCTGTTTATTGATAAGGCCCCTTTCATTGGCTTTAGCAAGTACAGCTTCATTAAAGTTTTCATCTACACCAAGTGTATCAGGTGTTAGTGTTTGGTGACCGACGCCGAGCATTGCCGTAAAGATTAGTAAGGCAATAACAAAAAGTACTAATCCTATATTTTGTATTAATTTCATTTTCTTAAGCTTTGAAAAAAGAAAGTACTTTGGACAATCCTCTTTTGGTTTTCAATTTGATATTCTTACCCTCTACTTTATTATATACTTTCACGATCTCTTCATCATATTCTTTGTAGAACTCTGGATCAAAATTGGCCAGACCAAGATTCTCTAGTACTGTTTCTACAGGTGTATTTTCCAAGATCCATTTTTCGCAGACTTCATGTCTATATCTGATTCCAAACAGATTGAATCCCTTGATTGTATAATCATCTTTGTGATAATTGATTCTTATAGATTTGTCTCCATCAGGGTGCATCCAGAATATAGTTTTTAGATGCTCAGGTAATTTTGCGGGTACTTCTCCATAGACTTGATATTCTATGTCTATGAACTTGGCACTATTGAACCAGAGTCCTGGATCATAAGCTACAGCTTTACCACAAATATTATATGCTACAGTCTCTCCCATCATACGCCCAGTATACCAGATTGCTTCTACTGATCGTCTTCCGGGCATTACATCTTGCTGGTCAGCACAATCCCCTACAGCATATACGTCAGGCTGATTGGTTTCTAGATACTTATTGACTTTGATACCACGGCCTATATCCAAACCAGATTCTTTGAGCCAGCCTACATTAGGACTAACCCCAGCTGTAAGTCCGACATACCCACATGGAATCTCTTCACCGGTTTCTTTTACGACTACAGACTTTGCTTTTCCAGTACCATCATCCTTTATCTCACCTAGATTTACGCCTAAACGCAAGTCAATGTGATTGTCTTTGATATGATTACTAATCATACTAGATTCCTCTTCTGGGAGGACATTATTCCAATAGTTATTCTCCCTTACTAACATTGTGACAGGGATATGTCTCGAGTGGAACATCTCAGCCATCTCTATTCCTATCAGTCCGCCACCACATATTACAGCTCTCTGGAGTCCATCACTGAAGGCTTCCATCTGCTCTAAGTCCTGAAAAGTGTAGAGACCACCCACGCCTTTGAGATCTTGTCCTGGCCAGCCAAACTTATTGGACTTAGAGCCCAAAGCAAGAACCAGTTTGTCGTAGCTGACTGACTTACCGGACTTACATTGCAACATTTTACCTGAATAGTCTATGCTTTCTACATGCTCCCTCATCAGATCTATACGATTCTTCTTCCAAAAGAAATCTTCGTAAGGCTTTGTGTCCTCATAGCGCATATGTCCCATGTAGATATACATAAGGGCTGTTCTGCTAAAGAAATGATCTGTCTCAGAAGAAATGACAGTGATCTTATGATCGCTAAGTTTTCTAACCCACCTTGCAGCGGTTATTCCTGAAATCCCATTTCCAATAATTACAATGTGTTGCATATTGTTTAGTTGATTCTGTGGTGTATCATAGTGTATATAACTCTAATATAAAAATTAAGAATACTTCTTTGGATTTTCCACATACGTGACATTTACAGAAATCCATAGATTCTTAGTAGAACCTCCAAAATAGGTGCATTCTACAATTATTTTATCTGGTATTGTATATGGCAGGAAGTAAAGAGTGGTTGTCCATCTTGTGAATCATTTAACAACTAGGGTCAGCTTTGGTTCTATTTGGAAATTGTCTAAATAATAATCACCGAATTCTCTCCAGTTTCGTCATTTCATCTGGCTTCTGTGTCCCAATACATAGTTTAGTGCCATTCTTTAGTTCTATTGCCAGACCCATTGAACCTCTGACATTGTAGACTGTACCATATTTAGTCTTATACCTTATGCCCCAGCCTCCAACGAAACCATAATCCACTACTGTTGCATGTGCAATATCAGACCAGAGTACCACTTTACTGCTAAATGGCCAAAAACGAATCTTGATAGTCTTTGGGTCTATTTCTGTTTCCAATCTCAGCATCCTGAAAAATAACAGCGTTCCCAACTGAACCAGGGCAAAAATAGCCAAGCCTAAGTTAGATAAGGGCGAAGACCCAAAAGGTTGCTGAAGTACAATTTGCTTATAAACGCCGATCAAAGGCAAAAAGCTAATCCCTATAAGTAAGACCCATAGCCACCATTGATTAAATCTTTGTGTTTCTTCAAAGTGATTTCGCATATGTAATGCAAGTTAACTGATTCTGTAATATGAAAATAAACACAAGTTGCTTATAAAATAAAAGGGCTTATTTTTATGCTATGGAAAATTTTAAGCCCCTGGTTTTCATTCCTTTTATCCTAGTAATCCTCGTAGCTTGTCAAAGCATGGAAAGTTCTACTCCCATGCAAGAAATAGGAGATAATGAAACCGAAAACATAGAAACTACAGATGAAAATATAAGTATGGCTAAAGAATCAGCAAGAATAACTGGCGTTACATGGAGTGGATCAGCAGGCAATTACACCTTTAGTGTTACTATAGAAAGTCCCGATACAGGCTGTGACCAGTACGCCGACTGGTGGGAGGTCATAACAGCTGATGGCACCTTGGTCTACAGAAGGATCTTAGGCCATAGTCATGTAGATGAGCAACCTTTTACACGGTCTGGTGGTACAGCTGATATAGAGGAATCCACTGAAATAATTGTCAGAGCGCATATGAATAATTTGGGCTATGGTACTGAAGTGATGAGAGGCACCATTTCCGAGGGCTTAGTCAAAGCATCTATAGATAGAGAATTCGCCCTAGAACTGACTGCAACAGATCCTCTTCCGACTAATTGTGCCTTTTAATTAAGAGCTTAGGTAGGCATTCAGCTCTATACCATAAGCCGCGGCTCCGACTCTCTGGCTAAGTGAAAACCTAATTTGATATAGCAGACCTTAAGTCATTACCTTTAACTAAGGTGCACCACCCTATGCGATACTTTCCATAATACTATCGGAATAACTCTAAGTTTAAACCACTAGGAGCTGGATAACTAAATTGGAAATTTGTTGTCTACAAATCTCTTGATTTGCATATTGATTATTCTCTTATTTAGTTCTTTGGTGTACTCCATATAAAATGAGAGTTCATCGTGAGTAAAGAAACCCACTACGATACCTACTAATCTATTCTTAAATACAACATTAAAATTGACATACTTATTCACTGTGTCTTCGTAAGCCTTTTTGTCTTCAGGATTAATTTTTTCAAGCATCTGCAGGAAGTGATTTGATCCAGTTAGCAAGCGTTGGGTTATTGGGCTTTGAAACTTTAAGATAGGTCGCAAGGTGTCGTTCTGAAATTTTTCAATGCCATCCGAATCAATAAGTTCTATTACAGGTCTGATTTGAATGACTTTTTCATCTCTCATATTCTATTCTTTAGAAGTTGCTATAAACTACTACAAATACTCAACCCTCATAAACAAAATAAGTTTCTTGACTTATCAAGATTAACTCATTCTATGGCAGGACAAGTTAAGGAAGTGCAGAACTTAATTTTAATAATGACAAATACATAAAAATAGCCCATCTGTTTTCACAGACAGGCTATATTCAATCATTATAGATTGGACTCACATTTTAATTTGCCTTAATAAACTTTGATTGCTCAATAATTTCATCACCTGACTTTACAAGTAACTGATATAATCCCGCAGGGAACAGAGAAATATCAATAGTTCTGTCTATACCACCACTAGAATTATCTGATTGATATACTTCTCTACCTGTGGCATCTATAATATTTACCTTACTCTCAATGTCTAAGTCATACTCAACATTTATAAACTCTGAAGCTGGATTAGGATATACTTTTAGCTCAGGTTGGCTGATGAGGAATTCTCCATAGACTTGTGCATTGCTAGCATCTATAGTTGCATTAGCAGTAGACAAAGATCTTCCTCTTCTACTTATCGCTTGGAAAGAGATATAATCAGAATATGGTGAATAGCTTCCTACTCCACATATAGATCTAACTCTCACTAATATTACTTTTGTACTACCTGTAATCAATACAACTCTAGTACCTCTAATTGGAATTCTATACCGTAAATCAGCACCCTCAAAACCCAATTCTATTTCGAAACTGTTTGCATCCAGCGACTTGTCCCAAGAAATTATAAAGGCATTATCAGTAAGCCTTTTGTATCTTAGGTTAATTGGCATTTGGCAATCTGGATCACACTGCAATCTATCTAAGACAAACGCATTGGACACATCAAAGCATCCAGACAAGGCACTAATATTATTGCCAACTGTTAGTCCAGTCAAAGACCCTACATAGGCTACTAAGTAAATTCTATACTCACCTATGCTCATACCATCGACATCTATAATCGTAGATGTAGGTAAAGCTATAATGTCGTTATTAGAATTTGTGACGACTAGTTGATAAGCACCTACTGTATTTGTAAATGGACCAAATCTCAAGTAATCTGACTCTCCATCCGCAGCACATATCTGAAGTGAAGTACGGCCATCAGGTAGTCTCAAAGAATCTGCAGTTGCATTACATACTCCGCTATTCTCACGAATGACCTCTATAAAATTATCTGAAACATCTTCACAGAAATCATCTCTAAGTGTGGATAAAGGCTGACCAATAATAGGATCATCCAAGCCTCTATAATTCCATCCCCAAATTCTACATACGCCAGGAGGAGCCACACTTAGGTCTATGGTATTAGAATTAGCTGCATTCACCCATCCTAGTATGTTATTACTCTCATCAGTGATTATATACCAGTAACTTATATTTGGAGCAGTTGTAGAATGCGTAACATCAAATACGATATCACCTGCCGCACCAGTATATGTCGTGGCACCATTCAAAAGGCTGACCGTACCTCCATCAGGTATTTCTCTATATACAGTTATAAAATCTTCAGAAATGTCTTCGCAAAAATCATCTGTCAAACTAGACAAAGGAGCTCCTATAATAGGATCAGCGAGTCCTCTATAAGACCAGCCCCATACTCGACATACACCTGCTGGAGCATTACTTAGATTTATGGTATTGGAGTTTGCGGAATTAACCCAGTCCAATATTGTATTGTTCGCATCGGTAATAATATACCAGTAACTCAAATTAGGGGCAGCTGTAGTATGGGTTACATTAAACTCTATTTGTCCTGCACACTGTGCAAATGAAGTACTGCCGTTTGTAAGACTCAAACTTCCTCCATCTGCTTCTTCTCTATAGACTGTAATAAAGCCAGTGGATACATCCTCACAAAAATCATCCATTAAGGTGCTTATAGGTTCACCAATTATCGGATCATCCAGTCCTCTATATGACCAGCCCCATACTCTGCAGACTCCGATTGGCGCATTACTTAAATCTATGGTATTAGAATTAGCCGAATTAACCCAATCCAAAATAATATCGTTTTCATCTGTAATAATATACCAATAACTAAGATTGGGTGCACTGGTAGTGTGAGTAACATCAAAAACAATTTGCCCAGCACATTGTGCATAAGAGCTACTACCACTTACCAGACTCAAGCTACCTCCATCAGGTGACTCTCTGTATACTAAGATGGAATTTGATAAATCAAAGCAACCATTTAGATCATCAAGGTCATTTCCTACGACAGCACCACTAAATCCTGGCTCATAAGACACTGCATAAATAAAGCAGTTACCTACTCCTGCTCCATCCAAATCAAAAGGAGGTCCAGCTGGCAAGGCAAGTATTTCCCCACTATCATCAGTAATTATATATCCCTGAGAGCTTCCTGATGCAGACTGCGCAAACACGACATCAAGCGGATCAGGATTCCCATCTACACAGATTACTGTACTTGTTGTTCCATCTGCTAAGGTAATTGCGCCACCAAATACATTACATGTAGGAGGCGGTGGTGCAGTGTTACATACTGAAGACGAACCTGTAGAATACGCTTGTACTCCTGTAAGACTTAAGTCTCTATTAAGTGACATAGAGCTCGGGATTGCTGGAGCTCTGTCTCCAGTACTCCACAGCCCAGCTGCAGCTGCCACGCTTTCTCGTGTAGAACCTGCTCGGTTGCCCCAGATCACATAATCATCCAAAGCAGCAGAAGAACCAAAACTAGAATTAACATATATCCCTAATTCGTCACCGGCACTACTTAGGCCAAATCCTGACAGAGTCAGTGTAGATCCAGGTGCTAAATTTAGCTGTCCACATTCTATAGTCAAAGAACTAAATCTATCATAGGCTGGTCTGTTACAAAGCCAATAGTTAGATACATCTACAGTACTGGATCCGGAGTTAATCATTTCCACATATCCATCATCAGAAATCTCAACTATTTGTATCTGGCTATAACTAATCTGAGCAAGTAGCAAAAAAGCTACAGCCATTAGTTGCTTAAAAAATAATCTCATTATTATAATTTTAAATTTTCGAATTTTTATCTAAAAGAGAAACTAACTAGGTATTAATACTTGTTCGATTGAGTTACGCAGACGACTATATTTTGGATGCGTACTCGAATAAATATTTTAGAAAAAATAATTTTAAATCAAATATTACGTATGTCTATGTGTAATTTTTGTTTTTACATTATCTATGGATAGCATATTGGAGAGAGAGAGAGAGAGAGAGAGAGAGAGA
>CAYNJK010000124.1:0-9322 GCA_964397575.1 uncultured Saprospiraceae bacterium | reverse complement strand
CATTATATGCCATCCATATTGTAATCAGTCTGAAGGGAATAAGCAAAGAATCCTTTACACTTAACTTAGAGTCTTCTACATGGACCCATCTGTCCAATGCTTGCTCCTTTATAAGTTCCATTACTTTATTTCTGCCAAACTGCTTTTTGAGCCTGATGAAAATCTCTACGTCAAACAACCATCGCGTCATGAACGGCTGGTCATAAGCGATAGGTATAATTTCCTTGCGGAACACCTTAGCGCCACATTGTGTATCTTCTATCGGCAAGCCCAATATCAGATAGATTATAGACTTGATTATATTAGAGAGTAGGTTGCGAAAAAAGTTTCTTTTTATCTCACCTCCCTTTCTTCGCGAGCCATAGACCAGCTGAAGTTTGTTGTCTTCCTTTAGGGATTGGACCAGCTTTTTGAAATCTGTAAAATCAGTAGATAGATCTGCATCTACAAAACCTATGTAGCCTATGTCTGACTTATTGTATAGATATCTTGCTCCTGATCTCACCGCTGCCGCCTTGCCTGCATTCTGCTTGACATCTATGACACTGATGCGTTCTGGACATTGGCGTTGGATGGCTTCTAGTACCTGAAGTGTACCGTCTTTGCTGCCATCATTCACAAAGCATAAATGATAGTCTTCTTCTGACCGAATAAAATGAACAAAGGCCGTTATGTTTAATCTTTTTGCCTCGTTGTAGCAGGGGATGATGATTCCAGTTTTCATAGTCTATATTATTATGGTTATAAATTCTATGACAAACTTAGTCCCGAATGAAGGCTCACATAGGCATAAATCGTTACAGCGCCCAGTGCTAAAGATGAGAGGTACTTTAGTATAGACCAATGGTAAATTGGATAGTGTTCAGGATCTAAAATTATACCTTTGGACAGCTCACCTGATTCGACAGGTAAGCATTTATCAGTAGAACATCCTTGTTGTTATAGACCATTCCACCCTAATACTGAAAACAGGCGGAATCCTACAGAAGATAGATGATTATCCGTTAAGCTTCTATTATTTGCTGCCTCATGACGGCGTAGGCTTTGAGATTGTTCTAATAGGAAGTAACTTTATATCATATGAAGTGCATAATCGTAGATGACGAAGCCACATCCAGATTGGTAATAGAGCAATTACTCAAGGCGCATCCAGCTATACAGCATATGGAATCGCTGGATAATGCTGTGGAAGCACTGAAATACCTCAATAAAAACGATATAGATCTCATCTTTCTGGATATACATATGCCTGCTTTCTCTGGCATGGATTTTATCGAGACATTAAAGAAACCGCCATTCATAATCATGATTACCTCAGATGCGCAGTACGCTTTGCAAGCCTATGAGTACGACTTTATCGTAGACTATCTACAGAAACCAGTTACAGCAGAACGCATGGCAAAAGCTATGGCCAAACTCCAAAGAGTATCCGACAGTAGCTCTTACAAAGCTACCGCAGCCACGGTTTCAGATGAAACAAGCAATTCCAATCCTACTGCCGCAGAAGAATTATTTGTCAACATAGACAGACGTCTTATCAAGATAGAAATGGAGAAAATTCTGCTGATAGAAGCTAAAGGAGATTACATACAAATAAAGACCACTGATAAAAACTATACCGTCCATACGACACTTAAAAAAATAGAGGAAAAACTACCTCACCATACTTTTCTAAAAGTCCACCGATCTTACATTATCAATCTTACCAAGATCATTGACATCGAGGACAATAGTATACTCATAGAAAAAGATGTCATTCCTGTTTCCAGATCAAAGCGTCCAGCTCTTATGGAGCGATTAAATTTGTTGTAAACGCTTCTTAATAAACTCAGTACTCACCCAAAAATTCATGTAGCAGTTCCAAATATGCGACGAAGGTATCTGCACCACTGCTGTCTCCCTCTTTAAGTGCCACTTCGTAAGTTAGAGCATACTGATATGCAGCTTTCATTTCTACTAGAGCAAATTTGTGTTTTATCTTATGGACCAGTTCTGCGGCTGCCAGCAAATCTTGCGCCTTTGTGGCCACATGTAATCCTTCTGTCTCAGTAGGCAATTCCTCTTGCATAACAGCCCGGAACTTTTCGAGACAGTCCTTGTCATCCTGACAGATCTTCATTAGATGCGCCCAACTACCGTCCTTTTTCATTTCGAGATATTTAATTCAAAACTAAACTGGGTATACTCATCGACGCTGCTCTCCAGTCGGATCTCTGACTGATGTGCATCCAAGATCTTTTTTACTATAGCTAGTCCTACGCCACTAGAGGAATGACTCTTTTCGGTGGTTTCGAATAGTTTGAAAACTTTGGCTTGCTGGCGTTCTGAGATGCCTTTGCCGTTATCCCATACAGTTATACGTGTTTTAGCTTGGTCTGTCTTCTTATGAGAAATTTTGACCTGCCCCTTTTCCTTGTTGTTAAATTTTATGGCATTATCTATCAGATTCTGAAATACTTGGAAAAGCTTTATCTTGACTCCATATACAGAGGGAAAATCAGGAGTTAGTTCTATTTCGATATTGGACTTGCCGATATATTGCTGACAAATTTCTGCAAGTAAGACATTGAGATCTACTGACTCAAAGTGCATGGCATCTTTATCAGACTTACTGAAATTCAGAATCTCTACAATCATATTATCCATGCGTTCTAAGGTCGAAAATATCATTTCGAAGTACTCAGTGACTTGGGGATCATTGGCGTTCTGGGTCTTTTCTTTTATCCAAGTGTTCAAAGTATATAGATTCCGCAATGGCGACTTGAGGTCATGTGAAATGACGTGAGCATATTCTTCTAACTCTTGGTTCTGCAGTTTCAGTTTCTGTAATAATAACTCTCTATCTGATTCTAGTTTTCTAATTTCTGTTACATCCCGGAAAAGGGCCTGGAGAGCAACGACCGTCCCTTTGGCATCTTTTATAGCAGAGGCATTTATGAGAATTGTTTTTGCTTGTTCTGAGGGGGTGATAATTCTAAGCTCAAAATTTGATAGTGCTTTGTCTTCGAGCAATATTTTGATACCTGAACTTAGATGATCTTCTTGATCATTGGCAACAAGGGATTGAAGATTGAAACTGCCGGATGATTCCAGCTCGAAAATATCCTTTGCACTATCATTCATCTTCAGGACAAAACCATCCAGATTGGCTATGACATAACCTTCTACAAGGTTTTTGGCCAGATCCTGTAACTCCTTTTCTTTGGTTGTAAAGTTCTGCTGAAGAATGAGATTCTTGGCATTCAGTTCTTGATTGAGTTGGTACAGCTCTGCAGATTTCTGTTCTAGAATTTTCTCAGCTGCCTTCCGTGCTGCTTTTTCCCTTCTTAAGGCACGTTCGTATATCAGCTTCTCATCACCCATGCAGCTTACTCAGCTATCTTTGTTATGACAAACTTGACCTCAGTGCCGTCTTCTTTGATCAGTTCTTTGACGACCTCAGCTTCGGTTTTGTAATACTTAAGGCTGCTGTTCATCAGCCCTTGACCAAAGCTATGCAGAGCTCTGCTCGACGTATAGATGGTCACCAGCTTATCCTTGGTTTTTTCCACTACTCTAAAAGTAGGGAGCTCCGCATCTTGATAAATTTTTCTTACCTCTACGTGTATGTGATTTTCTATTGAAGCCAGAAACTCTATCGGGTCATCATACATATCTAGCATAGAGCTGTAACTTCTCTCTATAACACTAAAAAAATGTTCTCCATAGACAAGCAATAGATCATCCACAGCTATATCCGTATAAGAACTCAGATTAGTAACAAGGCTCAGCATTTCTGCAAAGTCGTAGGTGCCTATTGCTGTGTATACCCCATTAGAAGGTAAGTCTGCATTTTCTATGATTCGGTCTACCATTTCCAGACCAAACTTATCTTCCACCAACTCCAAAAACTCCGTAAATACTATCCCTTTCATATCTTAATTTATCTAATAATCTGATTAACCATCCAGTAATCCATCATTTTTTTTATCGTTTGCTCGTAGTCTTCGTACTTCAGTGGCTTTAGCAAGTAACCAGCTATCCCTAAGGCGTAGCATTTTTTGAGATCCTGTGTATTGGCAGAGGTTGTCAGAATTACGATGGGTATATGCCTTAGCGCTTCGCTATTGTACATATAGTTTAGAAACTCGATGCCGTTCATCTCGGGCATATTGAGATCCAGAAGTATGAGTTGGGGCCGCTGACCACTCTGCAGGTAATCCAGTCCTGCTTGCCCATTAGCTTTGGTAACCACGTCTACCTGATAACCTAAGTTATTCAGCACTCTTTCAAATTTCATTTTCTCTATGAGATCATCCTCTATAAGTAGGAGTTCGAAGTTCATTTGATGGACTTTTGCAGGTTGGTACTAGTAATATTAATACCTAGCAAATTTAAGGCCTTAAGGGCTATAGCTCAGCTATCTTAGGTCCACTAGACAATAACTGTCGGTCAATGGTAGCCAACTGTCGACGAATGGTAAAACGACCTACATCTGTCCTTAAGATTAGCCCCAAACTAGCAACTACTTTCCACTTATACTGCTGATTATTAGTCACTTACAAGTGTTAACGGGCACAAAAAACAACTCACCTATCGATTCTAACAGCTCACCGAAGATTCTCAATCCCAACTTGATTTCAAATCACCTTTGAGAAAAAAATAAAGAGAGATGAATCAAGCAATTTTTACAACAAACCAAAATTTTTCCCCTCAACTACCCAACTTAGGACAGGTCCTATTACTTATACTGTTTATGCTTTCCATATGGAGTAAGTCTTACTCGCAAAGCAATAATTGTAATACAGCAGTGTACAATCAGTCCATATCGGCACTATCTTATATCTGTTCTGAAGGCGTAGCACATTTAATAGCGGAGGCAGAAGCTGGCCCAATAGATAATGAAGCGGCAGGTACCGTCCTTGGGAATAATTCAGTCGAAATATGTGATAACAGAATAGATGATGATGGAGATGGACTGATAGATTGTATGGACCCTGACTGCAGTGGCAACGAGACTTGCTGGGATTGTATCACGGAGTTCTATCAGGTACACAGCAATGATTACCTAGTAGCCTTAGACCCGACGACAGGAACCTACACCAATCTAGGCAACATCACCGGCGCAGACCAGATCAACGGTGCCCAGTTCAACCAAATAGACGGACATGTATATGCGCCCATAATGAAAGATGGCGTACATCAGCTAGGTATGCTACTAGAGACAGGCGAAGTCAGAGAGACCGGACTACAACTGCCTGGGTCAAGTATCTTTTATGTGGGTTCCATAGATTCTGATGGTACAATGTATGTGAGCAATGCTGGAGGCATCTACTCTATAGAACTGAATGCTCCCATTCTAGCAGCTCTCAGTACAGGTGTCTCTAATCCTGGTGTCGCTGATTTTGCACTGGATCTCACAAGAGAATTATTCTATGGCATTACGGGACAGGCTAAACTACAAGTATTTGACCCATCGACTTTGGAAGTAAACACTTATAACCTCGCTGGATCTATAAATAATGATTCGGGTGGTTACGGTGCCGCATGGTCATCTAATGATGGTTCGTTCTTTGCTTACAACAACAGCTCAGGAAAAATCTACGCCATAGATGTGGAGACACTTACTGCCACACAAGTACTGAATGGCACAGGAAACCTTTCTATCAATGATGGATTTAATTGTGTACTGGCACCCCCACCCTTTGAGTCTAAGTGTAACAATGGCATAGACGATGACGGTGATGGCCTTATAGACTGTGAGGATGGAGATTGTTTTACCAGTAACGAATGTACTTTAGAAATCTGTGACAATGGCATAGATGACGACGGTGACGGATGGATAGATTGTAGTGATACAGAATGTTTTAATCTGACTTTCTGTGTGGAAATTTGTGACAACGGTATAGATGATAATGGCGATGGTCTAGTAGACAGTGCGGACCCACAATGTAATACCCCTGCTGGTGTTACTGGTGGTCTGGAATCTAATGGATCTCTGGCAGACAGAATTTCTAAGAGAAACATCAAACTGATTCTGGAAAATGACGAGGAGGTACAAATGAAAAAGGAAGGAATTATTCCATTCACGCAGAGAATAAACAGAGGTGCTTTTGATTTGTCGAATTTCATCCCACAAGAATTTTCAGATGCCTTTATTTCTGAAAGTTCTCCAGAGGATCTGATCGGAATTACCAATGCAGAAGATGTCATCGCGGCAGATTATTACTTGGGCGACCAGAGAGTAGCCAGCATTCTAGCTATCGCGTCAGATGAAGTCTATGAGCATACTAAATACATCTGCGACAGACTGGGTGGCTCCAGACTTATAGACGTATCTCAGCTCTTTCACAATGGAGGTCTCTTCTTATCTTACGAATTGCTCAATCCACAATCCAAAGTAGAATATGCCCTCAGTTTCTCCATGTACCATGATGACACAGAAGGTTTTGTCATAGAAAATCACTGGAATTTGCATACCTACCCGTCAGACAAGGAATACTATAACTTTCAGATTTGGGCCAGCGATTATACACAACTAATAGAACTACTTACTGCGACTACTGATAGAATAAAAGAAGCGGACAAAATAGGGCAGATAAATAATTCTATGTTACCAGGTGTATTTGTGACCCATGGACAATACAAAAACGGCAACTTAAAACTGCAGATAAGAAATAAAATAGGTGCCAGAAAACTACATTTCGATGCCATGGTAAGAAGAACCGAAACCAGTGATTGGGAGCCGCTAGAGTTAGACCTTTCACTCTATGGCAACGCATCGGAAATTATATCTGTGCCCGTGGGCTACCTATACGACTTTGGCTCATCGCTCAATTCAGAAAGTGCTATTAGTGATGAAATCTTTTTGGCGGATGGCAGATGGACTATAGATACTGAGCATACAGGTGCGACTGTAAGTCATTATAATATTACCGCTCAGCAGGAACTGGCTGAAGACAATACACATCAGGTAGAAAGGGGCATAGAACTGAAAGCCGAGATCACAGACTACCTGAACATCTATCGTGCACTTGATCCTAAATATCAGGCTGTTGATCTCAGTGAGTACAATGCATTCAGCTTTAACTCTAGTGGGACAGGACTTATCGATGTGACCTTGGTCAAAGAATCTATTGTAGAGTGGAAAGATCAGCCAAGGGTTCGTCTTAGAATAGAAGGTGCACAAGCTCATCAGTTGTCATACGATCAGTTTGCTACTAACGCAGCCGTAAGCTGGGACGATCTGGTGATGATAGTATTTACAGTTATGAATGAAAATGGCAGCAGTCAAAGCTACGAGTTAGAACTATCTGATCTGGCCTTCGTGCAGCAGAGCTCAACGAGTAGTGAGGACTTAGAACCAGTTGTTGTCACAGCAGCTATCAGCCCTAATCCAGTTACAGCTAAGGCCACCGTCAGTTTTGAGTCACCTGAGTTTGGCGAAGCCCAAATTATGATTTATGATAATTTAGGAAAATTGGTAGAAAACAAAAGCGTCTCTACTGTATCTGGCAATAATGTCATCACTATGGATCTGTCCCGTTGTGACTCTGGGCGATACCTATTTAGAGTGGTGGCTGGCAATGGCACCACCCTACTCGTAGATAATTTTGTGAAAATATAAGAAGAAGCTGCACTGTCTCTCGGTCCACAATAAGTGGGCCGGGAGTCGGTGCCTTCATCATACCTCCTTCGTCTTTTCTTCTAGATACTCAGCAACTGAGCTGTGCCCATTTTCAATCGCCAGATCTCTTGCAGTCTGGTTTTCTTTATTTAATGCACCTAGCTTTGCACCATGCTGCAACAATAGTTTTGCAATTGCCAGATATCCTTTTCTGGCTGCCCAATGCAAGCAAGTATAACCATCATGAGCCTTTTGGAAATTCACTTCTGCACCATGTTGAATTAAAGTTTCGACATTCTCATGGTTTTCCATATAGACCTCATACATGAGTGGCGAAAAATCTTCATAGCCGATAAGATTGACTTCTGCACCTTGTGCAATTAAGTACCTGGTGACCTCTGGAGTAGCGTTATGCAAAGCCAGTACATTACCATCCCCATAAGCATTAGGGTTGGCTCCATGCTCTAATAGCAATTTGGCTATAGCCAGAGTATCGTTTACCATATTAAGTGGCAGAGTCTGGAAAGTTGTCCCATTGCCTCTATAGTGGATGATGCCTTGGTTGACAAGTTTGGGGTACTGACTGAGCAACTGAAACAATGCTGCAGTGTCTCTTTCTTTTATGGCTTTGTCCCACTGGTCGTAGATGACTTTTCCTTTGTTAGACATTTTAGACAGATACCTTCTGAAGTTGTAAAACTACAAAGCCTTTACCTTCTCCGTCTCTATTCTCGACAGCTCTTTTAGTTCTGACCGCTCCCATAGTGTCGGCAATTCTGCCAATGGGGTACCTACTGCTGCTTTATAATTCACATAATCCTGAAAGAGTATACCCTCTACCCTTCTAGGATTATAGGCTGCTCTGAATCTTACACCGCCACCATTTACCTTATAATTATAGGCCAGAAAGTCGATAAGTTTAGTACTGTCATTTATCCAGTAGTAGTAAGTGTCTTCAAAATCTTTGCCTCCACCCTCCTGATCAAAGGTGACTTCCAGTACTTGGTAGGACTGGTTCTTGATCTGGGTGGTTCCTTTGTGATTAAGATTGACAGCGGGATCATTGAGCTTATGCGGTAGGGTTGCAAAATAGATGACAGAATTTAATCCCTCGCGATAACCGTTTCTCTGTCTTTCAGTGAGCTGCATCTCTGTTCCATTTTGTCTTCTGGAAAACTCTGTGTTTGTCATCTGATCATTATAGACGATACCCTCTTTCTCGTAACCCAGAGTATAGTTGTAGCCGCCCTTGTTGTTATGGAATGTATAGGTCTTGTTTCTAAATACAAAAGCATAATGTGCCATTTCATATCTATTACCTCCGTGGGCCTCTATGGTGCTCTTCAGCAAGGCTGCGGCTGCGGGGCTACTTGCTGATGATTGCATAATGAGGTCTTTGTTGGTATTACAGGCTGAAAGCAAAATGAAGGTTGTTGCAAGGAACAAGCTTTGTCTAAGCATTGGTTTTGTTTTTTAAGAGAAGTTAATGCGATAACAACAACTTATGTTCAGGGAAGGTTTACTAGAATATTATGTACCTACGAGTTTATCCTCAGGAATAGCACCGTAAAACCTAGAATCTAAAGCGTTATCTCTGTTATCGCTAAGCATAAAATAGTGGCCTTCTGGTACAGAGCATAGTCCGTAATTGTTACTTGATAACCACGATTACCTAATCTTTTGCTACATTAGAAATCAAATCAGACATCATGAGAT
>CAYNJK010000123.1:0-9339 GCA_964397575.1 uncultured Saprospiraceae bacterium | reverse complement strand
GCTCCTAAAGAACTAGAAATTTATCATGATATTCTCATGAGTTGTGTCGGGGCAAAAAAGCTTGGCACCAAAAATTTTAATATCAATTAATACAATAATCAGATAAGATAGAATGAAAGTAATTATACCAATTCTCGTCGCCTGTACTTTAGCAATCAGCCTACCAGCCCAAAACAAGATAATGCCTACTGTGCACAAAGATGCACCTACTAGGACTCAAGACCCTCTCATATTAGGCGACTATAGCATGAATAAATCTGCCATAGACCTGCCATCTTATAAGTTTACAAACCTTGCGCCTCGTTCTCTCAAAATAGAGCCCGAAGAACTGACCGTTATTGCCAGAGATGAGCAAGGAACTCCACAATGGTTCACCGGTGATTTGGCAAAAAACAAATCACTTAATCTACAACAGAATATAGCTAACTGGTTAGACAAAACAAGTGAGATGCTAAAGTTAGATGTCCATACTGCAGAATTTCTAGCAAAGGCAGAATGGTCTGACAATCTGGGACAGCAACATATAAAGTATGACCAGCTACACAATGGTGTAAAAGTCTTTGATGGAGAAATCATACTACATGTAGAAGACAATAAAGTCTTTATGCAAAATGGCAAAGTTATTCCTAGCAATAGTCTAGGCAATAACAAAACTGTCAATATCTCGGCAGAACAAGCAAGAAATATCATCAAGGAGCAGATTCCTGGTTTCAAAGCTGATTGGAATCCTTTAGCAAAGTTAGGTATAGGAAAAGATGCCAAGCAGTGGGAAGGAGAACAGGTCTACTATAATCACGAAGGGACTTACAGATTGGCTTACAACTATACAGTGTTTGCTAATATGGAAGAACGTTATGAGTATATAGTAGATGCACATAGTGGCGATGTCTTGAATAGCTGGTCCAAAATATGTAAGATGGTACACAACCATGAAGATGGAACTTGTTCTCATCATCCACCAGCAAAATCAGAAGCTGTGTTAAATGGTCCTGTAACTGCAACGGCAAGAGACCTACTTAACATTAGTAGACAAATAAACACATATGAGCTGAACAATGATTTTTTCATGTTGGATGCCAGTAGACCGATGTTCAGAAGTGATGTGTCTGTAATACCTGACGAACCAGTAGGTGCTATATGGACTATAGATATCGGAGATCAGTCTCCAAGTAATAACAATGCGACCTACTCACAGGTATTCTCTAACAACAATGCATGGGGAGGTGCACCAGAAGGTGTTTCTGCACATTATAATGCAGGTCAATCATACGAGTACTTCCTAACCGTACATGGTAGAAATTCTATAAATGGAGCAGGAGAGTCTATCGTCTCTGTAGTCAATGTCGCTGACGAAAACGGCAATTCACTAGGAAATGCCTTTTATAATGGTCTAGCTATCTGGTATGGAAATGGAGACAACACTTTCTTTCCTTTAGGTAGAGCTCTAGATGTTGCTGGTCATGAACTGACACATGGTGTTGTAGAAAACAGCGCCAATCTTATCTATCAGAATGAGTCCGGTGCGATGAACGAATCCTTCTCAGATATCTTTGGCGCTATGATAGATAGAGAAGATTGGTTGATAGGAGAGGATGTAGTACGACCAGGTGTTTTTCCTGGTGGAGCCCTCAGAAGTCTGGAAGATCCACATAATGGTGCCTCCTTTGGAGACCTTGGAAGAGGCTGGCAACCAAAGCATACCAATGAAAGATTTACGGGTTCTGAAGATAATGGTGGCGTTCACATCAATAGTGGTATTACAAACCATGCCTTTTATCTTTTTGCAATTCAGGTAGGAAGGGACAGAGCTGAACAAGTTTTCTATAGAGCCCTGACAACCTACCTGACTAGATCTTCTGGATTTAACGAACTTAGAAATGCTGTAGAAAGATCTGCAAGTGACCTTTATGATTCAAATGTAGTGAATGCCGCATCACAGGCATTCTCAGATGTCGGTATCGGAAGTGCACCTTCGACAAACTTTGAGCAAGACATAACGCCTAATCAAGGCGCAAATTTATTATTGTCTTCCACCTTGATTTCTGGCAGTAATGATCTGGATGCAATATTTGTAGATGATCTAGATACAGGAGAAATTATTTTCAATCCCCTCTCAGGTACAGATCATCAAAGCAAGCCTTCTATTACTGATGATGGATCTCGAGTAGTTTTTGTAGGTACAGATAATCATGTACATTTTATTGATATAGACTGGAGTACCAATCCTCCGCGCAGTAATGAATCTATACGAAGTCCCGAACCCATCTGGAGAAATGCAGTTATCAGTAAAGATGGAAATAGGATTGCCTTACTAGAAGTCCTTAGAGGGAATGGTGATGATAACCATGTTACTGTGATTGATATCCCTACAGATTCTTCTATAGAATTTGAACTGACAAACCAATCATTTACCAATGGTGTAGATACGGATAATGTGCTCTTTGCAGATGCAATGGAGTTCAATTATACAGGAGACATACTGATGTTCGATGCTGTAAACCAGCTGAGAAGTGCAACGGGAACAGGGAATATAGAGTTCTGGAACATAGGATTTTTAGATGTATGGAATAGATCTACTAATTCCTTTGCTGATGGCCAGATAAATATTCCACTCAGACTAGAGTCTAACGAAAACGTTGGTAATCCTACCTACTCTAAGAATTCTCCCTTTATCATTGCTTTTGATGTATTGACAGAGGAAACCTTTGGAACAAGATTCCAAGTTTTTGGGATGAATACAGAAACTCGAGAGCTGAATGTCATAATAGAAAATGATACGTGGAGTTTCCCTAACTACTCCGTACAGGACGACTATATGGTCTTTAATTATGTAGATAATAATGTTTTAGGCTTAGGTCTCACAGATTTGAATGATGATAAAATCTCCAGTGCTAGTGGTCCAAGGTCATTGGCTGATGAAATAATTTTTGGTTCTTGGTTTACAACAGGAACAAGAATCTTGTCGGACACTGAGGAACTGATTCCGTCAGAAGCTGTACTGACCTTAGCGCCTGTCCCAGCAAAAGATAATTTGCTAATCAAGCTAGAATCAGAAACTCTGACGGGTGATATCGTCATAGAAATAATGGATGTAGATGGAAGGGTAACTTTCAGTCAGCAAGTCCATAGCAGCGCACTTGCAAACTACAATCTCGATACCAGTGATATAATCAGCGGTACTTATATTCTGAGTTTAAGATCAGAAAATAAAATTGTCACAAAGAAATTCTTAAAAATTTAATTTGAAGACCTCCAACAATAGCTTTGTTGGAGGTCATCTTTTTCTATCTTAGCTAAGTGACAGATTCACATCCTAAGAAAGTCCTAGTAATAAGATTCAATGCTATAGGTGATTTGGTTTTAACTTCACCTACTGTAAAAGCGTTAGCAAAGGAGGGATACGAAGTCCACTTTCTTGTAAAAAAAGCCTTTGACTCCATCTTAAGTTCCAATCCCCACCTGACAAAAGTCTGGACTCTATCTGATTCATTGTCAGAACTTATAAGCCAGCTAAAAAAGGAAAGCTTTGACTACATTGTGGATTTGCATAACAATTTCCGTTCTAAAAAAGTAGCTGCTGCTCTGCCGGCCCAGACCTATACTCTTAAGAAAGATAGAGTAGGTCAGTGGCTACTCACCAATCTGGGTATTAATAAAATTAAAGAACAACACATAGTCCATAGATTCCTGGATGTTGTTCAGCCCTTGGGAATAGAAATTGCGGAACCCCAAACCGAATACTATTTTGCCGATGATAGTCGTACTGGCCTGGTGTTGCCAGCTAAATATTTAGCTATAGCTATAGGAGCTGCTTGGAAGACCAAAGAGATACCCGTGGAAAAGTTGGCGTATATAATTGATACAACAGTATGGAAAGAGATAGTCTTATTAGGAGGACCTGATGATGCGGCTAAGGCTGATAGACTTCTCGGCTTGACTAAGAAGCCAGTTACCAATCTGGTAGGCCAATTGAGTATAGCCTCTTCCGCACAGGTGGTACAGACTGCCACTGTACTATTGACTGGAGACACGGGTATGATGCATATTGCTGCTGCTCTGGATACAGCTATTGTTGCTGTATTTGGTAGTACACATCCTATTTTGGGTTATACACCATTTATGAAGAAGAGCAGCTATAGTATAATCCAGAACGAAGCACTTGGATGCCGTCCTTGTACAAAACAAGGCAAATCTAGCTGTCCCAAAGGCCATTTCAAATGTATGTTGGACTTGGATTATCGGACTCTTGTCCATAAAATAGATGATTACATCTAAGGAATGAATTATTTCAACACCTCTGATGTTCGTATAATAGATTAAATTCAACTAAAACTATAACTAATACAAAATGGCAAACAGAGCACCGCAAATCAACTTTCCTGGAAACTTAGGCAAATACCTTTTTATTCTCATCATCATCTTTATGGTAATCAGTATCCTAACAAGTACTGTTTTTGTATCCATTCCTCCCGGCCATAAAGGCGTCATGTTCAAGAGACTAGGCGAAGGGGTTGTTGTCGATAAAGTCTATAATGAAGGATTTAATATTGTTGCTCCTTGGAACACTTTGGAGAAATACGATGTGCGATACACTGACCAATTCGAAAAGATGAATGTCTTATCTAAAAATGGTCTTTCTATAGAAATAGATCTTTCTTACAGATTTAACCCGATTCCAGGTGAAGTAGGATACCTACACAAGAAGATCGGAAAAAGCTATGCTGAGAATATTATCAAACCAGAGATCAGATCAGCCACCAGAGAGGTAATAGGAAAATATCTCCCAGAAGAACTTTATTCCACTAAGAGAGAAGCTATCCAAGACGAAATATTCAGTACGACTAAAGATGCACTGATACCAAAGCACCTCAATCTAGATGCGGTACTTATCAGATCTGTAGAACTACCAGCGACGCTGAAAGAAGCAATAGAAGCAAAACTAAAGGAAGAGCAGATCTCCTTCCAGTATGAGTTTAAGCTGGATAGAGAAAGGAAAGAAGCAGAAAGAAAAATTATAGAAGCACAAGCAAAAGCTGATGCCAATAAGATTCTTAATGCATCTCTAACTGATAAGATTCTTCAGGATAAAGGCATAGAAGCCACTCTGGAACTAGCACAGTCTCCTAACTCCAAAGTAGTTATTGTAGGCGGTGGTCAAGATGGTGGCTTACCACTTATCTTGAACAACTAGAGAGACGTTTATAAAACAAGAATAATCGAGGCTGCTCTTATTGAAGACAGCCTCGATCTTTGTTAATGGAGTTAATAGGAACATATCACTCAGATTCAGAATGCAATCCGAACTGTATTTTGTCCTTAAGCAATAGACTCTTACCTTAGTGCCATGACTGGTAATAATTACGAGATACTAGTAGACAATGCAATGGCAGCACATCCAAGACTCCTATCTGTGAGATCTGCTATTGTAACTGCATATGTGCAACTGCAGTCTTGTTTTGGAGCAGGCAACAAATTGATGGTTTGCGGGAATGGTGGCAGTGCAGCTGATGCAGAGCATATGGTTACAGAACTGGTCAATAGATTTGCATTTAAGAGACAACTGCCTAAGAAAGATAAGGACAGCTTAATGAAGGCTGGACTAACTGAGGACTTTGCTGATAAGTTGCAACCTGGCCTCAATGCAATTGCCTTAGGAAGTAATTCTGCACTTAATTCAGCCATTGCCAATGATTTGGGTTATCCTCTGGTCTATGCGCAGCAAGTTCTGAGCTATGGAAGGGTCGGTGATACCTTGTTTGCTATTTCTACCTCAGGAAATTCTGAGAACGTAATAAATGCCATCAAAGTAGCGAAGGCACAAGGAATCTACACGATAGGACTTACGGGTAATACAAAAAGCAGCTTGGCAGGGCTCGTAGACCTAGCCATCCAGGTGGACAGTTCAGTTACAGCAGATATCCAAGAGTTGCATCTACCTGTATATCATTTGTTGTGCCGCATGCTGGAACAAAGCTTTTTTGAAGAAGCCAACTAGCTGGTACTCCTTGAAGATTTTAGTATTGGCACGGATCCCATTACATAAGCACTAGTATCCCGCGCCCATAAGTCATAGGTAATCATTGCAGGATGGATACCATCGCTAAAGTAGGTAGAGGGGTCAGCTGTAAGCTTGTATTTCTTACCCCAAGTTGACAGCCGTATCTTTTCTTTATGATAGTAGACCCGTTCGTATTTAGCCACCAAGGATCCCAATTCACTACCAAAAATATCTACCAGATTTCCCACTGTCCATCTCAGTACTGGAGGCAAGGCAGGAAATTCTTTTATAGGTGGCATATTGATGAAATGGATAGGGGCTTGCTGATACTTGTCTTGCAACTTTTCTATTAGCTGAGTAACAGCTTGGCGCCATTTCCAAGGTGTATTTAAAGTAAAAGCATCATTGGCACCGAGACCGATAACAATTAGCTGTGGTTGCTTTGTTGCTAGTTTGGGTAGCAATCTTTCGACGACCATTTTGGCTGTATAGCCACTTCTTGCGACGACTTCATACTGAACTTTCTGACCCAAGGTTTCTGATAAGTAGTAGGCCAGCCTACCAGTAAAACCCAATCTGTGAGAATCTGCTCCCACGCCAGCCATGGTACTTTCGCCGATAACAAGCAAGTTAAATTCTGCACCAGTTCCGACCTCACCAGTAGTATCAGTGGGTACTTCTAGAGTGGGTACTTCACGTCGGACTTTTTTTCCAGCAACATACATCCATGGCAGCAAAGGCAGTGAGAGCACAGCTCCAAGCAGATATAGTAAGCTCATTTACTCTCTATCTTTTCCACACCAAATCTGGAACCTCAGAGCCTTCAGGAATGATGTTGGCAAGCGTAAGATTGTAGATGACACTTTTGAGCATCTTATCAGAAATCCATCCGTGGATTGCCCATTCCGTAGCATGGAACCATCGTTCTACATCCTCTATTTTTTGTTCGTAACGCTTACTCACAAGACTTATCGCTTGCGCATCTTGCATAAACTTGTCGCAACTATCATGGATGACTCTGAGCATTCTTATGATGTTTTCCGGCTCTCTTTCCAGTATGTCTTCGGTTGCCGCAATAACAAAGCAAGGCCACGGTGTAAGGTACTCTCCGACGCGTTTGAGCTGTCCAGAATCGACATAAGGTTTGGTTGTATATTTTTCCCAATAGAAAACATCAGTTTCCAGTTTACTTAGTGAATCTAGAGCGCCATCCAGATTCTTAATTATGGAAAATTGTTTTTCAGTTAATTTATGACCCTTACTATTTGCATCTACGATAGCCATCAGATGGGAGCCAGACCCAAATCTTGAGATACCGTAAGTGCCTGAAAAAATATCTTCATAAGAATTCAGAGGATTATTTGCTCCAGAATGTATACCCCAGATTAGAGGCGTCTTGACATAGATGGAGATAAGCTTTGAGGGATTTCCACGGATGATATCAGAGATAATTCCTTCAGTCAGCAGTATGCAGGCATCTACCTCTTTTTCTCTCAGTGCCTTGGTCATCTGACCAGTACCTCCTTTGAAGGTTGTCCATTCCAGATTTATACCTCTTTCTGAAAAGTCACCTCTTTCTTTAGCTAGGTGAATCGGAAGATTAAAATGCTCTGGTACGCCGCCTAATTTGATGGTTGTCATAACTGAAATATATTATAACAGAAGTAGCTATGCTAGATTTTCATTAAAATCATCCTTTTCAGACGTTTCATATAATCTTCCAGTAACCACTCTTTGTAATTTCTTGTGCTCTTGGCTATGAGGTAGCAATATTGTTTGACCCTATAATGGATCTCATCTTCTAGTAATCTAGCGAGGCCATAAGCTTTTGTTATCTCATCACTATTTTCTACTATCATCTGTGCATGCTGCTCTATAGACTTATCTAGCAGTACAGAAGACTTGAGACCCTGTGCAATAATCTTTTTGTTTTCCTCTTTGATATCGTAGGTTTCGAATTCCGAGTTTGGAAACATGGCCTTTATTTCAGCAGGAAGGACATATCTGAATTTTCTTTCTATATCCTCGTCGGTAGCCAGATTGAGTAAGTAAAGATCAGGAGCCTTGAATATTTTTTGCCAATCTACATCTGCTGTCCACAAACCGAATCGTGCTGCATTATTACCGAGATCTACTACTTTGAAAGAATCCTTGTTCGGTAAGCGACGTGAGCCTCTTCCTATCATCTGATAATATAGGGTAGGGGATTTGGTCGCTCTATTCATAACTATAGCCTGTATGGATGGCTCATCAAAACCTGTTGTCAAGATACCTACAGAAGTCAATATAGCTCCATCCGTTTCTCTGAACCACTTGACAATTTCATTTCTTTCAGGTTTACCCATTTTACTATCCAGGTGTCGGACGTTTTCGTATCCTGCTTCTTTAAATGTTACAAATACTTGCTTTGAGGTATTGATACCATTATTGAAGATTAGAGTCTTTAGGTCTTTGCAACGTTCTCTGTACGCATAGAGTAACTTGTTTTGCATCAGAATATTACCATAGAGCATCTCAGATGACTTTACGGTATAATCTCCATTGATCCCGACTTTAAGTGAGCCCAAGCCCACGTCATAGGTATAGGTTGTTGCTTTTGCTAAGAAGCCCTTTTCTACAAGATAGCCAATGGACGACCCACATATCAGTTCAGAGTAGGAGTCTTTCATCGGCAACTTGATGTTGGAACTTAGTGGCGTAGCGGTGACTCCTAGTATAAATTGGTTTTCCAGATATTTAAAAAGCTTCCGGAAGGAATTGTAATGTGCCTCATCCACAATTACCAGCCCTAAGTCCTTGAAATTTACCATTTTATCTTGGAGTCTATTGTTTAGGGTCTCCACCATGGCAACATAACAACTGTGCGGATCTTCTTCTGGTACTTCTTTTACTTTGGAATCTATAACCATGTTGCTTACGCCAAATTCTGTAAGCATGGCAGATGTTTGGGCAGAAAGCTCTATTCTGTGAGTGAGGATCAGGACCTTTTTCTTCTTTTGCTCTATATAGCGCCTAGTGATTTCAGAGAAAATAACTGTTTTTCCTCCTCCTGTAGGCAGTTGGTAGAGCAATTTATAATCTGGAGGACAATTCTTAAATCTCTCGAAGATGTGCTCCAAATCTTTACTCTGATAATCGTATAGCTCTTTCTTTTTTGTTTTATCACTCATGCACAGCCGGTTTCTCCGATTTATTAAACCAAGTTGCAAAAGTAGCACTTTTAGCAGCTATTCTCTGAATATCAAATCAGCTGAATAGCGGAAAAGTGTTGAAATCTAGGGAAAAAGTAGTGCATAATTCATTATGATGTTAAGAATAATAATAGAACATCATAGAAAAAG
>CAYNJK010000122.1:1748-9380 GCA_964397575.1 uncultured Saprospiraceae bacterium | reverse complement strand
GAGTTATATAATATGGGAAAGTATGTTTTCTAGGGAAGAACAGATTTTTGATTTTGAAGGAAGCATTTTGGAAGGCGTGGAACAATATATTCGTTCTTTTGGTGGGGTTCTTACGCCACATCATCGTATCTATAAAGTAAATAATCCTTTGCTAAAACTGGGACTATCACTATTCAAACCTGACTTCTTTGGCTAGCATACAAGATATCATAACCACACTAGGGGGCAGGGAGAAACTAGAGCAGGCATTACACGATAATATGACCTGGATCGTGAAGAGCTTTCAGGCCAACGGAAACAAAGGGTCTTCAGGCACCCGTTCCATAAGAGGCACCTGGGGGAACGTCTATCCAGAAACAACAGGTTATCTCATATCTACTATGCTCAGCTATGCTGACACTTATGATGATGCCAAGGTCAGAAAACTGGCACTCAAGCAGCTTAGTTTTCTAAAAAGTATAAGTAATAAGGATGGCTCTTACTGGCAGTCTATAGATAATAAAGAGCCCATCGTATTTGATACTGCTCAGATAGTCTTAGGATTACTTAGCATCGTGCCCATGCTGAAGGACCCAGAAAGTCTGCTAGCCAGAATCAAACTTTCCGCAGACTGGTTAGGCGTACAACTGGATGATGAAGGAGAGTTTACAGCCCATAACTACGTAGAAAGTTACAATCCTTCCTACTACGCAAGAATTGCATGGCCTATGGCCAGTGCAGAACTAATCAAGTACAGCAAACCTCGAACAAAGACTAAAAACCTTATATCTAGAATCGCCAAACTGCAACAAGAGAATTACGCTTTCGATAAGGCTGGATTCCATCCGAGACAAGCTGCCTTTACCCATACTATTGCCTACACCTTAAGAGGTCTATGGGAATGTGCCGAAATTCTGAATGACAGAAAACTAAAAAAGAGAGTAAGGAAAAGCTTGAATACCTTGACGGAACTGATACTTAAGAAGAATAAAGTGGCGGGAAGTTATACGGCTTCGTGGAGAGGAGATTACAGCTACATCTGTGCCAGTGGAAATGCACAATTGGCCATTATCTACTTGCTGCTGTACGAAACCTCTGGCCACAAAAGAAATCTTAGTCCTCTAGAACACTTATTAGGCCCACTTATCAAAAATCAAAGAAAGCATCTTGTAAATGGCGGTGCCGTGCCTTCTTCTATACCTATCCGAGGTAAATATCAGAGGATGAAATACACAAATTGGACACAGAAATTTTACTGTGATGCATTGCTGAAGTTGCTAAGCCTAGACTAGAAAATAGTTGATAAGAAATTAAACAAGTTTAGAATTCTAACACCACTACTGAGAGGCGAAAAGCGAGGTCTTCTTACATCAAACCATTAATCACATTCTCCTCAGTGATGCCTTCTGCCTCTGCCTTGTAGTTTCTTACAATTCTGTGTCTGAGTACATAGTTGGCTATAGCTTGTACATCTTCTATGTCTGGAGAGTACTTTCCATTTATAGCTGCATGAGTTTTTGCTCCTAGTACGAGATACTGAGATGCTCTAGGTCCAGCACCCCATGCGATATAATTGTTTACAGCATCGGTCGCCATCTTGGTGTTAGGCCTGGTTTTACTTGCCATGGACACAGCATATTCCAACACATTGTCTGCAATAGGAATCTTTCTGATAAGTTCTTGGTAGCTAAGAATTTCATCTGCAGAAACGATATTAGATAATTGTACCTTATTAGTGGTAGTAGTTGCTTTGACTACTGCTATTTCTTCTTGGTAAGAAGGGTAGTCAAGTGGAATATTGAACATAAATCTATCTAACTGCGCTTCTGGCAATGGATAGGTACCTTCTTGTTCTATTGGGTTTTGTGTCGCCAATACAAAGAAAGGCTTAGGAAGTATATGTCTCTCACCACTCACGGTTACAGATCTTTCTTGCATGGCCTCGAGTAGGGCAGCCTGCGTCTTAGGAGGCGTCCTGTTTATCTCATCTGCGAGTACTATATTGGCAAATAAAGGCCCCTTGTTAAATTTAAATGAACGGCTCTCGTCCAGTATTTCCGATCCGGTAATATCCGACGGCATAAGATCCGGGGTAAACTGGATTCTTTTGAATGAAAGGTCTAGCACTTCTGAGATGGTACTTACAAGTAAGGTCTTTGCCAGACCTGGCACACCTACTAATAGACTGTGGCCATTACTGAATAAAGAGATAAGCACAGCTCTGACAACATCATCTTGACCTATGATGACCTTCCCTATTTCAGATCGTAATTTCTGATAGGCACCCGCTAGACTATCTACTGCTTCCTGGTCATTGCTAAAATTCAAGCTCATTCTTTTTAACTATATAAGGTTTCTAAAATAAACACTGCCCAAAGATGTTTTCTTTGGGCAGTGCAAAAGTAGGTATATGCTTAGATAAACGCTTGAATAGCTAAAAATATTTAGGATCAAGCCGTTATAACCATTATTCTAGTGCTTTACGAACTTAGAAACATGTTTGATACTCTGGCCTGAATTGATATTTACAAGATAAAATCCCGAGTTCAGATCAGCTATATCATAGCTGTTTTCAGTATTTGATACGTTATAAGAAAGCATCGGTCTGCCAGACAAGTCGTAAACCTGTACTGTCATATTAGCAAGTACTTCGGTAGTGTTTACTGAAAGTATATTTTCAGCAGCATACACATTGATTTTTCCTGATAAGTCGATGTTGTCTGTAGAAGAGGTGACCTCCTTAAATGTGTCGAACCAGTCTATCCCATCTATTGAGGCAGGAATGACACATCCGCCATGGGTAAGTAGCCTTGTGTCCGTATCCATTCTCACCGCAGTTACATCTGGAGCCCCATTAGCTCTCATTGTTTCTTCAGCTATTATAGCATTTTGGAAAGTAACTTGCTCATCTCCCATACAATAGTACATTCTAGTAGGTACCATCGGTGTCCAGTTGATGAGATCATTATCTGCAAGTGCAACTGAAAATGGATGTGTAGGTTCATTAAATAAGGCATCTACTATCTCGGGGTTCAGTATGTTTTTAGGTATGACTGCACCTACTGTACTTTGTAAAGTTGCTATCAATGCATCATTCAGTGTCCAGAGGTCTATTTCTTCGTTAGCAAAAGCTCTGATGTCATCTAGATATTCTGGTTGGAATACAGTTTCCAAAGTGAAGCCCGCCAACTCATCAGGATAAGCTTCTTGGTATCCTAGAGTTAACCAAGCTAGGTAGGCTACTGTCATGTATTCTTCATCACCCAATGTGAAATCTACCATCGCACCAGAAACATCGTAAGGACCTGACATAGGTGCAGAGGCAGTAATGATGAAATCATCAGCTTGATTGAGTTCTATTTCTCTCTGTAAGGCCATAGCAGCATGGCCTCCTTGCGAATATCCAGCGATAAAGAGCTGGTCATTAAGACTAAGACCATCTAATTGTTCTGCCATTTCTCGCACAGCCAGTAGTAAATCTACACCAGCTGAAGCTTCCGTATCTGCATGCACATAAGGATGTGTACCTTCAGAATCGCCAAGTCCTACAAAATCAGGCGCAGCTACAACATATCCTCTAGAAGCGAAGGCCAGTGGCAACTGGAATCCTCCAGCTAGTCTAGAAGGTACATCTTCTCTTCCTGCTACAGTGCCATGCTGATGACATGCAAGAGGAAAGGTCAGATTATCATCGTCAGGAATGCAAACCAGACCAGAAGCAACATGCTCCTCTCCTCTGGCATTGTTAGTAAGATAGGTGACTTTATAAAGATCGACATCAAATTGCGGCCGGATGGCAGTGCTTATAAAGTTTATGACACCTATTTCTATTGTCGATTCGTACTCAAAGTCTACTAATTTCTGACCAAAAGACGTGGTCGAAAACGTAAGACCCAATAATAGCATGTAAAGTAATCTCATATATGTAAGTTTATAGTTGTTTAAAGATATCATTTGAAAGTTACTACATTAAAATCGATACAGATTATTTTAGACAATTCGCTGTTAATCCTATGAAATACTACATTGTCAGTCTTGTTTTATATGCCTTACTTATTTGTTCTTGTGTTCCTGAGTCCAAAAAGACGCTTACAAATGTAGATTCTAGATTCAATTCTAAAGAATTCAGAGAGATACGTGACCTGGAACAAGGGGGATATACAGACTCCTTGATTCTAATGTTATCATCTGATGATCCGACCCAGAGATACTTGGCAGCTCAGGCTTTTGCCTCACATCAGAATCCAGAAGCGCTGGACACTTTGTACCAACTTCTGGATGATCCAGCACTGAAGGTCCGTTCTATAGCTGCTTATGCAATAGGGCAGATAGGACAGGAATCATCTGAGCAAGCCCTGATCAAGGGCTTTAGACAGAGGGATACAATGTCTGTAGATAATGCTGGAAATGGAGAAATCCTGAGAGCTCTGGGTAAACTAGGAGCTGCGAAGAATGCCAAATTTATAGCTACTGCGGATGGGTATAGAGCAGATGATACCTTACTGATAGAAGGACAAATGAAAAGTCTCTATCATTTTGCGCAGAGAGGCATCCACAGTCCTGAGATTACGCAGAAAGTGGTAGAAACGCTAAGGGAAAACAGCAGCTCTACCACAGCCAAACTCTATGCAGCACATTATCTCGCAAGAACAAACAACCTTGATATAGAGAAAGTAAAATTTCAGATCTCTGAATCTATGGTCAAGGAACAAAATCCTTACATTAAGATGGCCCTGGTTACTGGACTCCGCCATACCAGTGATCCCGAGATACATTCTGCAATTCTAAACCAACTAGTGCTAGAACAAGATTACAGGGTGATTTGTAACCTTATCAGAACACTAGGAAGTTTTGAAAAAACAAGAAACGTTCCTGTAATCTTGGAATTGCTAAAAGCCAAAAATACGCATGTTGCAAGGACGGCAGCAGAATATGTTAGAAATCATGGTGACCCGAAAAATGCCCATAAATACAGGGATATCGCCAAAGACTCTATAGATCCTATAGTCAAAGGGGAGATCTACGCCGCAGTGTTAAATTCCTTGCCTTATTACTATGCAAAAACCAAGAACGCCACCAGATGGCAAGTGCAGCAGGCTATCTCCCAAGACAGCTCACAGCACGGCATTATGGGCTACTTAAGTGCTATGGGCAATGATCCAGAAAATTATCCTTTTATAATCGATTATATCAACAAGTCAGAAAATCCAGTTATCAAAACAGCTGGAATACAAGCCCTCGGTTCCATCCTAACGCATTCTGATTTCAATGCGATTTATCAATCGGTTTCTCGTTCCAATAGACGTAAAATATTGGCCTTTCTGCAAGAAGCTATCTTAACAAATGACGAAGGCCAAGTAGCTGCGGCAGCAGATATAATTTCAGACCCCAATTCAGGCTTGAAAGTACTTATAGACTCCACTACTTTCTTGTTGGATGCAAAAGCTAAACTCCAAATGCCCGGACAGATAGAAAGTGTCCATGCAGTGGAACGGGCTTTGGCGCATCTCAGAGGTGTGACCGAAGCGGAGTTGTCCAAGCCCGGCTCAGCCAAAGCAATCAATTGGAAGGTTCTACCTGAATACAACAATACCAAAGCCATTGTCAAAACTACTAAAGGCAATTTTACCATAGATTTTTATCTAAATGAAGCACCTGGCTCAGTTACCAATTTTATCGAATTGGCAAAAAGTAAATTTTACACTGATATGTACTTCCATCGGGTGGTGCCTAATTTTGTAATCCAGACCGGTAGTCCGAGAGGAGATAATTATGGAGGTAAAGACTATACCATAAAATCAGAACTTGGGCCGCTATCCTATGATGACCAAGGCTATGTAGGTATGGCCTCGGCAGGCTTACATACAGAAAGTACACAGTGGTTTGTGACGCATTCTCCTGCACCACATCTAGATGGGAAGTACACCATCTTTGGCAAAGTCTCAGCTGGGATGGATGTCGTTCATGCTATAGGAGTAGGAGACAAAATTATCGATGTCATTATCTCCAACCTCCAATAACTTTTAATCTTATACTCACAATCAGTAACCCAATATCTCTCTAGATGAAACAGACACCGCTTACACCGATTCACAAAGAATTAGGAGCACGAATGATGCCTTTTGCTGGCTATGATATGCCAGTCAGCTATACTACTATCAATGAAGAACACCTTGCCGTCAGGACTGGAGTTGGACTCTTTGATGTATCGCATATGGGGCAGTTTTTTCTTAAAGGAGAGGGTGCTTTAGACTTATTGCAGAAAGTCAGTTCCAATGATGCTGCTTCTCTGGCAATCGGACAAGCACAATACGCTTGCTTGCCTAATGAGACTGGAGGCATAGTAGATGATCTCCTTATCTACAAGATAGCTGAGGACGAATATATGTTAGTAGTCAATGCCTCTAATATTCAGAAAGACTTTGATTGGATTTCGAAAGCTAATACTTATGGCGTTAGTATAGAAGACCGCTCAGACTCTATGGCCCTGTTGGCACTTCAAGGACCTAAAGCTTCAGAAGTTTTATCTAAAATCACGTCTATTAAGGTAGACCAGATTCCCTATTATTATTTCGGTATCGGTACAGTAGCTGGTATAGCTGATGTAATTGTTTCTGCAACAGGCTATACTGGATCAGGTGGTTATGAAATATATCTAGATAATAAAGACGCAGTCAAGGTCTGGAATCTACTGATGGAAGAAGGTGCATCTGAAGGTATACAGGCTATAGGATTGGGTGCCAGAGATACCTTGAGGTTAGAAATGGGCTATTGTCTGTACGGCAATGATATTTCGGATACCACCTCACCACTCTCAGCAGGTCTGGGCTGGATTACCAAGACGAAAAAAGAAGCCAGTTTTTTCTCCAAAGATATCTTTCTTAATCAGCGTACCAAGGGCACCTCTGAGAAGCTAGTAGGCTTCATCGTAGATGATAAACGTGTGCCACGTCATGGATATGACATAGTGGATGAGTCAGGCACCATAATAGGTAAGGTCACCTCAGGAACAATGTCACCAAGTCTAGGTGTGCCTATAGGTCTCGGATATGTACCGAAGTCTAAGTCTAAAGCAGGCACTAAACTAGGTATACAAATAAGAAAGAAAGTCCTACCTGCTACCATTGTGAAGCTGCCATTTTATAAAGGCTAAAGGCTAATAATTCAGCTTATACTGCAGAAATCGGATAGTCCTATTGTCCTTGAGGTGCATCCTCTCATAGAAAGTAAGGATGTCTAAGTCAGGATGTGGTAGAGCACCTTTATAAATATTGGGAGAATCTATGATGATTTCGTGGTTCTCCTCAGCAATCACTTCTTTGGTGTGCAAATAGAAGGGCTCTGAATCTGTCTTTAGATTAATCTGTCCTCTCTCCGGTAATAAGGCATTATAGATTTTTAGAAAATTGGGTGAGGTCAGTCTTCTGTTGTACTTGGCGTCCTTAAGAAAGGGGTCTGGAAAGGTAATCCAGATATCTTGGATCTCTTGAGGCACAAAGAACATCGCAAGGCTCTCTATTTTAGTTCTTAAGAAGGCGACATTAGACAGCTGCTTGTCGAGGGCATTTTTTGCACCACGCCATATCCTAGCGCCCTTGACATCGATGCCTATAAAGTTTCTATTAGGGTACCGCTCTGCGAGGCCGATACAGT
>CAYNJK010000122.1:0-1738 GCA_964397575.1 uncultured Saprospiraceae bacterium | reverse complement strand
GCCAGTTCTAGGGTTATAGGATTGGAATTTTGGAAGACAGTTTCTGCCCACTTGCCATTGAGCACTATATCTTCACCTCCATCACCAGATAAGGTGCTGCTACCATAGGTAAAACTCTCAAAGACATTTGGAAATGTTAAGTTTTCTGTAAACTTGAGTAGTTTGTTTCTCCTAGTCATGCTATTATCAGACTTTAGGCGTTTATAAAATTATCGCTGGTAAAAATATCCTATTTTCGAACCATAATATACTGTCTTGAATAAGCTATTTACTATTCTACTGTTATTGATAGTTGTACAGATTTCTGCTCAACACAAAATTGGAGTAAGAGCAGGACTGAACTTCTCCACCATTAATACCGACGAACTGGAATTAGGGGAAGATTATAGCCGAAGTACTGGATTCCATTTTGGGATAAATTATACCTATAACATCTTACCCAATTTCGGTGTCAGAGGAGAATTGCTATATGTACAAAGAGGTGCTACTTACAACTTTATAGATACCTTACAAGGCGTATATAATTTTATAAGACCTGCGGGTTCTTTTGACAGATTTGCTGAAATAGGTAGGAAAGAAGAGACTATAGAAATTTCTAATGGTTACATTTCTATTCCCATAACTGCACAATGGCAGGTCAGTCCAAAAATTGAACTTTTTGGAGGTATCTCCTTGGACTTACTTGTAAATGCAACTGGGAGAGGTCGATTAGATTTTGAAACAGACGAATTTTTCTATGTCCAATCTTATGATTTTAGATACAATGGAGATGAAGCGGGAGAAGTCCCTTTTAGAATAGGAACCCAGACAGTCACGATAGAATCTGATGGACAGCTACTGACTCTGTTCAGGACCCAAGCAGCGTACTACAAACTTTTTGAGGATGAAAAAGTCGGCAATAAATTCAATTTGCTAGATGGTCATCTCATCTTCGGGGCCAATTATTTTATAAATACTGGTTTTTATGTAGGTATTCGTGGGCAATATGGCTTAGGTGATATAACTAATGATGCACAAGATTTTTCTGTGAGAGAGCTGAATCCTGACGACACCTTTATACTTAGGAATGACAGAGACAGGTCTATCAGTGTTGCTGTATCCTTTGGTTTTAGATTCTAGTTAGCACCAAAGCTTTTGTTAGGATGGTATCCTATGATACCTCTGAATATGTCTTCTATTTGGCGGAGGTCCTGCTCATGGTTTTCTGTTGCCCATACCAGTTCTTGGAATCGGAATTCTTTCTTTTTATAATCCAGAATCGCAGGTAGCATCGGGACCTTAGCTTGTCTAGCAATGTGATAAAAACCAGTCTTAAATCTTTCTACTTTTTTTCTACTACCCTCTGCTGCAAACAAGACACATAACTCCTTTTTACCATTGAATTCTTTTACGACTGCTTCCACAAAGTTGTTGGACTTGCTTCTGTCCACTGGAATGCCGCCCAAGGGTTTCAGTATCCAACCTAGAGGGGCTTTGAACAGAGAAGCCTTGCCTATATACTTTACATCAGCTCTGATAACTGAGCGGACCATCACACCTAATGGAAAATCCCAGTTGGAGGTATGTGGAGCGGCAACCAGTATCATCTTTTTAACCTGAGAGGGGTAGTTTCCCGTTACTTTCCAGCCGAGTAGCCAAAGAACAAATTTGCTGAAGTAGTAGAACATCTTGCCCAATATATAAACTAATACCGTATTTTAACTAGTCCTTAATTAAACTATTCCTTAGAATTCTAGTC
>CAYNJK010000121.1:0-9412 GCA_964397575.1 uncultured Saprospiraceae bacterium | reverse complement strand
ATATTATGCAGGAATTGCACGGGCAAATGTATTACTAGAAAAAATCGAAGAATCGGAAGGTTTGAATGCTGATTTATTAGAAAGATTTGTAGCTGAAGCAAAGTTCCTGAGAGCTTACTATTATTTTGAACTGGTAAGATTTTTTGGAGATGTTCCTTTGACTTTAAATAGACTAAATCCAGATGAAGCTAGAACAACTCCAAGATCACCTGCAGCACAAATATATGCTCAAATAGAAACAGACTTGTTGGATGCCTACAATGCACCAGGAATACCTGATGTAATACCTGCAAGTGAATTAGGTAGAGTTACAAAAGGTGCTGTCACAGCAATGCTCGGTAAGACTCTGTTATACACAAATGATGAAAGTAGATTTTTAGATGCAGTTACATTTTTTGATGAGATAATCAACTCTGGCAACTATCAGTTAGAAGCAGATTTTGGTGATATATTTTTATTTTCTAATGAGTGGGGAGTAGAGTCCATATGGGAAATCCAATATTCCGCAGAAGCAAGAGGCGGCTGGGCCAACTTTGCCAATGGTACTGAAGGTAATTACACTACTCAGTTTATAGGTATGCGTGATTTTTCTCAGCCTACTAGTGCTCAGTATGATGGACCAGCGTTTGCGACAGGCTGGAGCTTTTGTCCAGTTGCACCAAAGCTGGTAGAATTTATGCAAAATGATCCACGTTTCGTTCATACAATAATCGATGGTAATCAGCTGAAAAATTTGGGTGCTAATTATACAGAGGGCTTTCAGAATACTGATTTCTTCTTAAGAAAGTATGCACCTGTCGAGGACTTTAGAGCACCAGATGGGGAGCCAGCAATCAACTGGGGCAATAATGAAAGAATAATCAGATTGGCTGATGTGCTGTTAATGACAGCTGAATGCCTAGTCCGAGGCGGTGGCGATGAGGCCAGAGCACGTGGTTTAGTTAATCAAGTAAGGTCAAGAGTAGGACTGAGACCTATTAGTAATTCAGGGCAGTCTCTTTTAGATGCAATTTACAGAGAAAGAAGAGCAGAATTGGCTACTGAAGGGCACCGTTATTTTGACCTAGTAAGGACTGGTCAGGCAGGAGAAGAACTGGATGGATTTCAGGTAGGTAAGAATGAAGTTCTGCCTATACCGTTGTCTGAGATTGATTTAACACAAGGATTTCTAACTCAGAATCCTGGATATTAAAAAACTCAAATTGATAAAAATGACAAAAAATATAATTGTATCACTTTTAGGTCTAGCATTATTGAGTTTAATGTCATGCGAACCTAGTATAGATGATAAAATAGATTTACCATCCGCACCCACAGAAGCAACCTTTGATGTTACAGACATAGGTGACAACACCTATTCTTTAGCTAACACTACTGATGGTGGTTTCCTGTTCCAATGGGACCTAGGGAATGGAGCAACTGAAACGGGTGAGACCGTCACGGTAACTTACCCTGAAGCAGGGGCCTATGTAGTGAGCTTGACAGTGTTCAACGCTGGCGGTCATGCAACTGGCACGCGAAGTATCGTCGTAAATGAAGACCTAGTAGTAATGGCAGGCCCATGTGAGCCAGGATCTATTTCTGAGTTTCTATCTAATTGTGATCAGAAAACATGGAGGTTAAATCCTGCCGCTGGGGCACTGCTCGTAGGTCCTCCAGGTCTTGGAGAAACTTGGTGGCAGAATGACGAGACCGTAGTAGAAGAAAGATTTTGTGCTTGGGATGACACCTGGACGTTTTTTGAAAATGGAGACATGGTCTATGATACCAAAGGTGACATCTGGGGAGAAGATTATTTAGGATTTGATTTCTCCTGTGTACCTACAGCAGAAATGCCTGATGATGTTGCTGCCTGGGGTGATGGAATGCATTCTTATGTGGCTTCGGATGCTACACAACAGATTATGCTTAATGGTGTCGGAGCTTTCATGGGAATTCCCAAAGCAGCCAATGGCGCTGAAGTAGGCTTTCCAGTTTCATCAGTAACCTATGATATAGTGGAAATGAGACAGGATGCCGATGGCAATGATATTCTCGTTGTCTTAGTTGATTACACAGATGGAAACTGGCAATTCACTTTTGTTGCTGAGTAAAAAATTGAAATACCTCTTAACAATAATATCGGTAGGTTTCTTTTGTGCTTTCTGTAATACAAAGGAAATGAGTACTGATCCAGAATACAAACTTGTCTGGTCTGATGAGTTTGACTATAATGGATTTCCAAATGAAACCAAGTGGTCATACATTGTTGGTGATGGCTGCCCAAGACTATGTGGCTGGGGCAATAATGAGTTGCAGTATTATACTGATAGGAAAATCAAGAATGCTAGAGTCAGTCAAGGCAAACTTGTTATAGAGGCACACAAGGAATCAGTAGGTAGTAGAGCTTATACTTCTGCTAGACTGGTCTCCAAATCAAAAGGTGACTGGACTTATGGGAAAATAGAAATCAAAGCTAAGAATCCTTCTGGCAAAGGTACCTGGCCTGCAATATGGATGTTGCCTACAGAAAATGAATATGGCGGCTGGCCACGAAGTGGAGAAATAGATATCATGGAACATGTCGGCTACGAGCCAGATAAGATACATGGAACTGTCCATACGCTTAGTTATAATCACATGCACGGTACGCAGAAAGGTGGAGAGAAGAAGGTCTTAGATTCCGAATCTGCTTTTCATACCTACGCCATTATAT
This sequence comes from uncultured Saprospiraceae bacterium, assembly GCA_964397575.1. GTDB lineage: Bacteria > Bacteroidota > Bacteroidia > Chitinophagales > Saprospiraceae > RFSX01. The sequence goes on along the minus strand of CAYNJK010000121.1, from coordinate 6,717 downwards.
GGACGGAAGATGAAATTGATTTTTTAATAGACGATGAGATATACTTCTCTTTTGAGAATGACAACTCGGATAGTGACGCCTGGCCTTTTGATCAGAAGTTCCACTTGGTAATGAATATTGCCGTAGGAGGAAACTGGGGAGGTAAGATGGGTATAGATGAAAATATATGGCCTCAAAAGATGGAGGTCGATTATGTAAGAGTTTATCAAAAAACATAAAATGAAATTGAAACTTATTCAATTTATTATAGCTGCCCTCGTGCTGCTTTTTCTAAGTAATTGTGGCGAAGAAATGCCATCAGATGGTGGTGGAGCTATGATGGTCACGCCTAGAATGTCTATCAGTAGTGCGACGGCAATGGAAGCAGAATCTGGGGTCTCGCAGCTTACCTTCGAGGTGACACTTTCTTCCTCTTCGCAGTCAGTAGTAACTGCTGAGTATAATACATCTGATGCCACTGCAAGAGCTGGTCAAGATTACAATGCTGCCAGTGGTACAGTTTCTTTTGCAGCTGGATCTACTTCTCAGCAGATTATAGTAGAGATACTTAATGATTCTGACGACGAAGAGGATGAGCAGTTTTTGATTAAGTTGTCAGCAGCGATGGGCGCTACAATTTCCTCAGGAGATGCTATCGGAACAATAGAAAACTTTAGAGTAGTGGTAGATAATGCTGGTGAAGGTTACATAACACCTATAGACAGAGATGGCTACTCCCTAGTCTGGAATGATGAGTTTACCGATGATGAAATAGACCTGACGAGATATAGACATGAGATGGGAGACCATGGATGGGGAAATGAAGAATTACAAAATTATACATCTAGTTCTGCCAACTCATATATGGAGGACGGCAAACTTATCATAGAAGCGATAGAGGAGAGACCTGGTAGGTATACCTCTGCAAGAATTGTTACACAAGATAAATTTGAATTTGCTTTTGGTCGGGTAGACATACGTGCGAAAGTGCCTACCTCTCAGGGTATCTGGCCTGCACTATGGATGCTGGGTAGTAATTTTCCAGAAGTAGGCTGGCCTGCCTGTGGCGAGATAGATATTATGGAGCTGGTTGGTTTTGAGCCAAATACAGTACATGGTACGGCCCATTATGGTAATCAAGGCCAAGGTTTCAGTATAAATCAAGGTGCTGGAAAGACCTTACCTCCGGGCGAGATTTACTCTGATGAATTTCATGTATTCTCTATAGAATGGCAAGAAGACAGAATAGATTGGTTCATGGATGATGAAAGATTTTTTACACTTACCCGTAACTCTGTAGGTAGCGAAATTTGGAGGTTCAATCACGAGTTCTTCTTTATTATGAACGTAGCTGTAGGTGGAAGATGGCCCGGCAATCCAGATGGCACAACTACTTTTCCTCAGCAAATGGTAATAGACTACATACGAGTATTTCAGAAATAAGAATAATGCAAAAAAATTACTTAGTCCCAATTTTAGCCATTGCAATATCGATGGCCTGGTTGTCCTGTAAGACGACTGATAAGGTAGCCACCGCTTCAGCAGTTCAACTGACAGAGCCAATACCGGAACCCAAAGAACTACTTCCTCATGAAATTGTAAGAGAGGTAAAGACGTCGCCTTACGTACATAAGCTTATGTCTGACATGACACTTGCAGATAAGGTGGGTGAAATGACTCAGTTATCTATTGATGTCCTAAGTGTAGGAGATCCCTATAATCTTAAAGAGCCACATACACTTGATACTGCTAAGCTCAGAAAAGTGTTGGTGGACCTTAAAGTGGGTAGCATACTGAATTGTGGTGGGCATGCATATACTCGTGAGGAATGGAAGCATATCATTACTACCATCCAGGATTATGCAACGAAGCAAAAGGAAAGTGGTATTCCAGTACTCTATGGGATAGATGCCATCCATGGTACCAACTATACAATGGAATCTACATTGTTTCCACAGCAGTTGGGACAGGCATCAACTTGGAACTTAGATCTTGCAAAAGAATGTGGTAAGGTCACTGCTTATGAGACTAAGGCATCAGGAATTCCTTGGACCTTTTCACCAGTGCTTGATATAGGAAGAGACGCTAGATGGCCAAGGCTGTGGGAGACCTATGGTGAAGACCCTATGTTAGCAAGTAAATTCGGAGAAGCCTATATCAATGGACTGCAAGGTGACGATATCAGTGATCACATTTCTATTGCGAGTTGCATGAAGCATTTTTTAGGCTACAGCGTTACCTTAAGAGGAAAGGACAGATCACAAGCATGGATACCAGAAAGACAGCTGAGAGAGTATTTCTTACCGACTTTTAGAACTGCTGTAGAAACTGGTGCAAAAACAGTCATGATTAATAGTGGTGAAATGAACGGAATTCCTGTACACGTAGATCACAAAATCCTGCAGGAGCTTCTACGGGATGAACTGGGTTTTGAAGGACTTGCAGTGACTGACTGGGAAGATATAGGTTACTTGGTAGGTCGTCATAGAATTGCAGCTGATTTTAAGGATGCTATTAGTCAGGCTATTAATGCTGGCATAGACATGGCAATGGTTCCTATGGATACACAATTTCCTATACTTCTAAAAGAACTTGTCGAAGAAGGAAAAGTACCTATGACTAGAATAGATGAATCAGTAGCTCGTATTCTTAACTTAAAAGAAGAACTCGGACTCTTTGATGATGCAATAGGCGACTTGGCTGGATACACAGAATTTGCCTCAGAAGCACATACTTCTATGGCCTTAGCGGCTGCTGAAGAAAGCATCATACTTGCAAAAAACGAAGATAATGTATTGCCTCTTTCTAAAGACAAAAGAATTTTAGTTGTCGGCCCTAATGCCAATTCTCTCAATGCGCTGAATGGAGGCTGGACTGGAACTTGGCAAGGACTGGATGAGAAATACAATACCAAAGGAAAGAATACTATCCTTGAGGCATTACAAGCAAGATATGGCAATCAGGTGAGTACAGCTGACGCAGACAATGCTGTACAAGCAGCGCGAAATGCGGATGTAATAATCGCCTGCATTGGCGAGATGCCGTACACAGAAAAACCAGGTGATATCGATGATCTTGATTTAGATCCAGAACAAATTGCTCTCGTACAATCACTAAAGGAGACAGGTAAGCCGATAGTGTTAGTGCTTATAGAAGGCAGGCCGAGGATAGTCCGAGAAATAGAACCTCTGGCATCTGCGATCTTAGTTGGATTCTTGCCAGGAAACGAAGGTGGCGAAGCCTTGACCAATATTCTATTTGGAGATACAAATCCATCAGGCAAATTTCCTATTACTTATCCTAAGTACAGTAATGACTTGCTGTGCTACGACCACAAAGGTACTGACCTGGTACACAGAGATTTTTCTATGAATGGATTTAATCCTCAGTGGGAGTTTGGCTATGGAATGTCGTACACTGACTTTGAGTACAGTTCGTTCTCTGCCACAAAGAACCTTGATGGAGGTCTAGCTGTTACAGTTACTGTGACCAATACTGGCGATAAGGCTGGTAAGGAAGTTGTCCAAGTTTTTGTTTCAGATTTAGTTGCCAGTATTACGCCTGGTGTCAAAAGATTGCGCGCCTTTGAGAAAATAGAATTGGCAGCAGGTGCCAGTAAAACTATAAATTTCAATATTTCAAAAGAAGACTTGTCCTTTGTCGGTAGAGACAACAAGATTGTTTTCGAACCAGGAGAGTTCGGTGTGAAGGTAGGGAAGGACTATAAAGTTGTAGAATTATAAAAATCGAAAGTTATGAAATCTGCTTTAGGATTGGTAGTGTTTATATGTTGCAGTTTAAGCCTGGCAGCACAGAGTTTTCTAACCAGAACTGGGGACCAGATTACTAACGAGGAAGGGGATACTATGATCCTCCGAGGTATGGGCCTAGGTGGCTGGATGCTACAAGAAGGTTACATGTTTCAGATGGCTGAGTTTGCTGGTGCCCAATGGCAAATAGAGCAACACATAGAAGACCTCATAGGAACAGATGGAAAAGAGGCATTCTATGATGCCTGGTATCAGAATCATGTTACCAAAGCGGACATCGATTCTATGGCTGCATGGGGCTTTAATCTCGTTAGATTACCAATGCACTATAATTTATTTACGCTATCTATTCAAGAGGAACCAGTCAGAGACGAAAATACTTGGCTGGAACGAGGGATTACGATGACTGACAGTTTGGTCAGCTGGTGCAGAGCCAATAATATGTATATCCTTCTTGATCTGCATGCCGCGCCTGGTGGTCAAGGAGCAAATTCTGGGATCTCTGATTATAATCCTGCTTACCCTTCACTTTGGGAAGATAATGCCAATAAACGAAAGACGATAGCACTGTGGAGAAGGCTAGCAGAACACTATGCCGACGAACCAGTAATCGCTGGGTATGATTTGCTAAATGAGCCTAATTGGAATCTACCCGGTGGGGCAGCATTAAGAGCCCTGTATGGAGAAATAACAAATGCTATAAGAGAGGTAGACGAGAACCATCTCTTATTTATAGAAGGCAATTGGTTTGCTAATGACTTTACAGGTCTGACAGTGCCATGGGATGATAAGATGGTCTACTCACCACATAAGTACTGGTCCAATAATGAAACCGAAGATTTGCGTTGGGTGCTGGATATACGTGAGAGTACGGGCTATCCGATATATTTTGGAGAGAGTGGCGAGAACTCTAATACTTGGTTTCGAGATGCTATCAAAAATTTTGAGGACAATGGTATGGGCTGGGCATGGTGGCCAGAGAAAAAAGTGGAAGATATAGCAGGACCTCTTTCCATAACGAAAACTCCGGAATACGAACGCTTACTTAATTTCTGGAAAGGCAATGGTCCTAGACCTTCTGTGCAAGAAGCAACTGAGACACTGATGCAACTGACGGAAGATCTCAAAATAGAAAATTGCTTTGTACAAAAGGATGTGCTGGATGCCATGTTTAGGCAGCCTTATTCTGATGAAGTATTGCCTTTCAATACTCAAGAAATTCCTGGGGTTGTTTTTTCGTCAGAGTATGATATGGGTAGAAATGGCTTTGCCTATTTTGATACAGAGGTAGCCAACTACGAATTGTCCACAGGAAATTTTACAGCTTGGAACAGTGGCTGGACCTATAGAAATGATGGAGTAGACCTAGAGAGAAATACAGATAATGTAAACAGTAATGGTTACAATGTAGGCTTTATGGAAGGCGGAGAGTGGATACAATACAGTGTGGATGTAAAAGAAGAAGGTATCTACAATGTCAATGTTCGATATGCTGCAGGTGCGCCTACAGGTGAGTACCATCTGTCTACAAATAATGGAGCACTTACAGAAACGCAAGAGTTGAACTCTACATTTGGCTGGGCCAGTTGGAGAACACATCGTATAGAAAATGTAGTGCTTACAGAAGCCGATGAGAAACTCATCTTTCATGTAGATAATGAAGGATTCAATATGAGTAGCATGGAGTTCGTCAAAGTAGGAGAGCTCACTGATGTACCTACAGAATTTATCTGTGCAGGAACAGAAGGTGATAATACCATTGCAGTCACTGTCAATAAACCTCTGAATGATACTGATAACATTACTGCCGCTGATTTTATAGTGGTAGTCAATGGCAGACCTTTCGATGTGTCCTCAGTGCTGGTGGAACAGAACAACAAGACCTTCCATGTTACAGTAGACAATATTTTCTCCAACTCTCATATCATAAATGTCACCTATAATGGGACGGCTATCTCAGCTGTCGATGGCACCTTGTTAGAGCCGTTTAGTCAAGAACTGGTAAAGAATAATGTCTTAAGCTATCTTACAATTCCTGGACAGATAGAAGCGGAAGACTTCGTGGCTCAGACCGGGATAGAACTTGAAGAAACGACAGATAACGGAGGAGGTATGAATATTGGTTTCTTAGATGTCGGTGATTACGCAGACTACCTGGTAGATGTAGATCATGCAGGCACTTATCAAGTAGAATACAGAACAGCTTCTCAAGGATCCACTGGAGGCGTAGAGCTTTTCCTTGTAGAAGGAGAGCAGCTAACGTCACTACATAGAGTCAGTTTCCAGCAGACTGGTGCATGGCAGAGCTGGAGAAGCACAACCAAAGAAGTAGAACTTCAGGAGGGAAGACAGCAACTCAGAGTCGTAATCACACAACCTATGTTTAATCTTAATTGGTTCCGCTTTGGGTCTGTGACCAGTACCGATGAAATCTTCGCTGGGTCATCATTAGATCTGTTTCCGAATCCTTTTGAAGAAAACTTGACTATAGCTATAGAGCAGGATTTGCCACATGAACTCCAGTTGGAATTAAGAGATCTAGGAGGTAAGCTTATGAGTTCTTGGCAAGTAGCAGGAAGTGATGACTACAAAGAGATCTTAAACCTTAAAGACTTGGATGCTGGTGTTTATTTTTTATCTGTGCAATCAGAATCCGGTTGGCACAAAACAGAAAAGATAGTCAAGCTCTAGTTGGTACTTTGTAATGAAAGGCAGTTTAAGTCCTAAGGTAAAGATCTGTTGTATCTCTAGTACGGCTGAAGCCGCCTTAGCTATGAAGTATGGCGCAGATGCCTTGGGTCTGGTAGGAGCAATGCCCAGTGGCCCAGGAATAATCACAGATAAGCAGATAAGAGAAATAGCGGCATACATTCCACCCCAAATAGATAGTTTTCTGCTGACCAGTGAGACCTCCGCCTCAGCCATAATCGCCCACCACACGGAAGTAAATACAACGACTATCCAGCTT
>CAYNJK010000120.1:0-9425 GCA_964397575.1 uncultured Saprospiraceae bacterium | reverse complement strand
ACTGAATTTTCCAACCAACGAAGAACGAGATGCGCAGAAAAACTAGGCCATTCTCCTGAGTGGTGTGACATTTCTTAAATCCAATGGATTAAAACAAATAAACATAGGATAATTATTCTATTCTTTGATTAAGGATACTCTGATGGAGGTTGTTTGAATCTAGAACCGACTAATACTAAACTGACTTTGACAAAAAGATAAGGTGAGTTCATAAGTGGATATCAAGAGATTAAGAAGCACAGTAAATCGTTGATTGGCAAAGCACTTTCCTTCTTTCCAAAGTCAATTCTAAGCCTATGGATTATTCATATCTCTAAAATTTTGGCCGACTAGAATGAACGGTTGCTCTTCTGTGGTGTACCATAAGGTAAATTCACTAAGATGAAATCATTTCTTGCCATTCTTCTCTTGATTTTACTTTCTCACAATGCCAGTGCTGTGGTATTACCACCAACAACACCAATAACAGCTACAGAGCCTGAGAAAATCATTTCTATTACTCAGGTACTCTATGAAAAAGATTATTACGAACTGCAGGTGGATCTATGGAATGACAAATTGTCTGAAGAACAAACTAATGCAGATGCGTGGATGAATTACTACTTAGCTTGTAGAGTGGTAAACATGTTGACTCGAGACCAAAGTCCTCACAATCTGGAAAGAATATATAACGATCTGCAACATCATATAAAAGACACCTATGAATATCATTACCTCACATATCTAAATGGGCAAAGAGATGTAGAATTATTCCATCATCTAGAAAAGGCCTTCGCCTTAGATCCAGTTAGAACTGAAGTACTTAGTCACATGGTATGTTATTATGCTATCAAGGGGAACACAGATCAAATGGCTTTCTATAATAAACTATGGCTAGAGAGTGGAGAGATTTCATCAGGTATACTTAATTGGAATTACAATTCCCTAATAGGACTAGATGATGATGCCATCTTACTAACCTATGGGGACAATGACACCTACCCGTCTTGGATGCTGCAACAGATACACAATGTACGAACAGATGTCCATGTAATAAACATTCATTTACTCCGTGATCGTGAGTACACAGATCAGGTCTTTGCAGAATGTAGTATACCGTATTACCCCAAATCGACTAACGAACAAATGGTCTGGGAACAAGACCTCATCCCAGTATTAGAACATCTATTTCATCATTCTGGAAGACCTGTCTACATTAATGTAACTCTGCCCAAAAAAGTCCGTGATAATTATAGAGATGTGCTCTACAATGTAGGTTTGGCATTCAAGTATTCGACGGCGGCATTTGACAATCTAGCTGTTTTACAAAATAACTATGAAAATAAATTTCTTACGGATTATCTCAGGCTGGGATTCTCTTTTGACAAAAGTGAATCAGTTCTCAACTCTATGAATGTCAACTATCTACCTGCATTTATATCACTCTACAATCATTATATAAAAAGTGACGAACAAGCTAAAGCAGAAAGCATACGTCAGGTCATAGAAAATATAGGATCAGCTGCGGGAAGAGAAGAAGAGATCGCCAAAGTGCTAGACAGACCGATTATTAAAAATCGTAAAATAGAATCACAGATAGACATAAAGGCATTAGATAAAAAAATGAAACAGGTCATGCCAAACCTATGGGTAGAAGACACTGAGACGACCAATGAATTTTATAACCAATTCCTACTAGATCTTCTTAAAGAAAAGGAATTTGACTTACTAGATTTGTGCAAATCTGAGAAAGTAGATTGGCTGAAGTTGATACCAAAAGAATTCCAACACTTGCCAGAAGACAAACTGTTCAGTGGTGGGCATCCAGACTGGAATTTCATTCCTGTCACTAATATTAGTTATTCTGCTGCAGAAACCTACTGTGAATGGCTGACCTTAGCTTATAACAGCTATAGCAAAAAGAAAAGGCATAAGAAAGTGAAATTCAGACTGCCCACAGAGGAAGAATGGGAGTTTGCAGCCTACGGAAACAGCAATGGTGAGTATCCATGGGGAGGTTCCTATCATACTAATATTAAGGGATGTTATTTGTCAAATTTCTATTCTTCTGAGGAGGAGCCATGCAAAGATTGTGAAGTATTTTCTCATGATAATGATGGAGGATTTCTTCTGGTGCATGCAGATGCATATTTTCCAAACAATTTCGGTCTTTATGGTTGCTCAGGCAATGCGGCTGAGATGATACAAGGTGGTAAAATTGCAAAAGGTGGAAGCTGGGAGGACAAGCCTATAGATTGTAAGATTAAGTCAAAAAAAGATGTAGTGGGACCTAGCCCTGCTATAGGCTTCAGAGTATTTATGGAAGTAATAGAATGAACATCTGCATCTCACAAATTATAATACTACGCATATGAAAACACTTATTATATTTTCTCTATTCTCTAGCTATATCATTAGTACTCACCTACCCAAAAGTGATGATTTTAGATTTCCAGGCACCACTGAAGTAGTAGCCAACTTTTTTGTAGACCAAAGAGAAATTTGCAATATAGATTGGCGGGAATATATGTATGCACTTCAGGAATTACATGGAGCTACGTCACCGATCTACCTTAGAGCACAACCGGATACTTCGGTGTGGGACAATACAGATAGTTCATACTTAGTACCATTCAAAAACACCTATTTTACTCACCCTGCTTATGACAACTTTCCTGTCGTAGGAATATCCCATGCACAAGCTGTAGCGTACTGCAAGTGGAGAACAGATAGGGTGAGAGAAATGCTAAGATCTTATGATGTACAGCCACCAAAATTTAAGTATCGCTTACCTACAAAGACTGAGTGGGAACTCATCGCAAATGCTGGATACAGTAAGAAACAGCGAAAACATCTAGCAAAGATCGAAAAGAAAAAAGACTATGACGGCATATTTCGTACTTGCAATATGATCTATAGTGGTAGTAAAAGTGCTAAAAGTATGCTAGCGCCAGCAAGAACATATTACCCTAATAAATACAATGTCTATAATATTTATGGCAACGCAGCAGAGATGGTTGCTGAACCCAATATTGCCATGGGTGGATCGCATAGACACAGCTATTATGATATAGTTCCAACAAACAAAGAAATACCTTATGATGGACCTCAACATTGGTTAGGATTTAGATGCGTAGCTGAAATATTAGATAAATAAAGTTTATTGTTCAAGAATAATCGGTGACCTTTCTAAGGAAAAAATACAATCACTATTCAGACCAAGAGTTGGTCAGATATCTCAAAAGAGGTAAGGAAGCTGCCTTTGATGAATTGTATCGTCGCTACTCTGAGCAGATGTATCACTTCTTCTATAAGATGCTCTATCAGGACGAAGTGATAGCAGCAGATTTTTGCCAGACGCTATTCATTAAAGTTTTTGAAAAAAGGGCAACAGTAGATCCTGAAAAAAGATTCAACAACTGGCTGTATGCTGTCGCTGCTAATATGTGTAAAAATGAATATCGCCGACTTGGTAGAACTCAGTCCACTATCAAGCTGAATGAAAGTATCAAAAAGATAGAGCCTATAGGACCACGACTTTTAGATCAAGAGATTTTTGGTCATCACCTACAGGAGGCTATTAATACCTTAGATGACAAACATAGATTATGTTTTATTCTCAGATACCAAGAAGAAAAGACTATTCCAGAAATAAGCGAAGTACTAGGCTGTCCTCAAGGTACTGTCAAATCTAGACTACACAATACCCTCAAAAAATTATCCATACAATTAGCACAATTCAATCCAAGACAAAAGAAAATAGGTAATGAATAATTATACGGACAAAATAGATCAGTTAGTGACTCAATATAACTTTGAAGAACTAAACTCTGACGAGCAGGCGATGATAAGATCTCAATTAGGAGAATCAGAGTACAATCAGATGCGAGAGATTGTTGCTGGCGCTAAAAACCTGTTTAGTCCGCCTATCCCTGCCGTTATGCATCAGCAAATGAATGAAACACTTGCAGCAAATAAAAGGCCCGCTACAAAAGCAAAAACTTGGGGTCTATCCGTACTAGGGTTCTTGCTTGGCACAATTACTACCAGCAGTTATTTTCTAGCCAACAATTCAGCACCTATCCCTGAGACAACTCTTGAAATAGTTCAGGATACAGTATATATCCATCAGACAGATACTCTCATACAAACGATAACACCTCAACCAAAAATCATTATTCAAGAAGTCATAAAGTATAAAGAGTCTGAGTCAGCTACTTATCCTGAGTCACAGAGTAAGCCAATAGTTATTGGTCCTGACCTACAACAGGTGTATCCTAATAACACAGCTAATTCCAACTTCTACAACAATATAGACCTCTCTGATTTTACACCACCTAAAGTAGGCAAGACTGTAGGTGATGAAGAGGAGTTAATGGAGTTATTGTCGGAGACTAGGGCAGTGGGGTTTGAATGAATAGGGTGATGCAGGGCATCATTCCAAATAAAGGTGCAGGTCAATATAAATTCTAAAGCACTTAAACTAATTCTCAATCACAACAAAAACATATTACAATTATAAATATCTTTGAAAGGAGGTCATCACAAATGCTGACCTCCTTTTCTTATGAAAAAAATCTTCTTTCTCTTGTTCTTTCCTATGGCTCTTCTAGCACAGAAAGAGGACCATCAGTGGGTATTCCATTGGTCAGGTGTCAATGATACCATAGAATATCGTGAGTGGACAGCAAGTGTACTAGACTTCAATCATCTGCCACCAAAAGGTATCTGGAATCCTGCAATAACAATAGACCTCAAAGAATGCCATGCCTGTATCTGTGACAAAAATGGAAAACTACTAGCCATCAGTAATGGCCAGACCATACATGGTCCTGACTATCAGCCGATGGTCCATGGGGACACCATCAATTACAGTCCAAAATGGGATGCCTTACAAGTCCTTCAAGATGGAGAATACTGGAAACCAACAGGATTCCGCAGTCCACAATGTGCAGGCCTCATTCCACAACCAGAGTCTGACACCATCATAGCCCTCTACCAAAACTATGAGCATCACGAACAAGCAGAATTTCCGACCGGCTATCGTGAACTGTGGATGGGGAAAATCTCTAAGAATCAAAATGGTGAGACGGAAATTCACAACAAGGATATTGTCCTCAATGATAAATTATTCAAGGGAGGTGCACTGACTGCCTGCCGGCATGGTAATGGGCGGGACTGGTGGATGCTCCAGTTCAATAAAGACACGGTCTACCATTATCTCATAGACCCTTCTGGTATCCATCTGGATCATTTGTCTTTCTTACCTTTTGTGCTTAGGGGTACCTTGGGACAGTCTAAGTTCAGTCCTACTGGGGACAGGTTTGCACTGTATGGCAGCTATGATTTCCTTAGTTCTGGACATATGACAGACTTTATGTTTGCAGGCTTTGATAGATGCAGTGGGGATCTCATAGACCCTGAGTTGCATCTACAGCCAGGTGAAAATGCTCTATTAGATGCAGGCTTGGAATTTTCTCCAGATGGCACTAAGGTTTATATTTCAAAGCTTGATAAAATTTTCCAGTTTGACTTGGAAGCCGATGACATCATAGGATCTCGGATTACCGTTGCTGATTATTATATAGACTCCTTAGCTTGTCGTTGGTTTGACGAACCTCTGAGATTTGGTCAGATGCAAATAGCACCAGATAATAAGATCTATGTAGCCAGAGCCCATCAGTGCTTCAATATTTCTGTAATAGACTTCCCTAATGAAAAAGGTCTGGCTTGTAATTTCCTGCACGACGAGGTAGAATTACCTACCTTCACTAATGGAACCATCCCTACCTTCAATACCTATCGCCTCGGTCCTCTAGACGGCTCGTCTTGTGATACTCTCCATATAGACAACAACCCTGTCTCTAGATTCTGGTATGCGCAAGACAGCTTAGACATATTCAGCTTTCAGCTATGGGATGTGTCGTATTTCAGACCAGAGACCTGGACCTGGGATCTAGGAGATGGCAACAGCTCTACTGAGCGCCATCCTATGCACAACTACGCAGCACCCGGCATCTATGAGGTATGCCTCACCGTCAGCAATGAAAACAGCGAGAATACTTCTTGCCAGACCCTCTATCTCGGCGTCTCCGCCACACAAGAAGGGCAGTCCATACAACCAGACATCTCTCTCTTTCCCAATCCCGTCCACTCTACCTTGCGAGTAGCTTTCCATTCCCATATTCCACAAGCAGCAGAGCTGATCCTATATGACCTAGTAGGCAGACCTGTACTTAGGGAATCTCAGCTCAGACAAGTCAGCCGAGTGGATGTCAGTGGACTAAGTTCTGGGACCTACATCTATGAGGTCAAAGAAGCTGGAGAGGTGATCAGTGGAGGAAAGATAGTGAAGGTGGAGTAGGAGGAGGTTTAGGTCAAGAGTATATGGTTTCTCTTATAAGGTGGCTTTCATTCTGATGAATCAGAAACGTTATGTCAACCACAAAATCACGAAAATCCTATTATCCTAATTCTGCATTTGCATTTCTAGGCTAATTTGCTCTCACAAAGGAATCTCACAATCATGAAAATCCTATAATCCTGAAAATCCTGATCCTGCATTTGAATATTTCTCACAGTCATTTCCCAATTTCTAGTGTATGAGAATTGTATTTTTGTCTTAGACACAATACTATATGCTAACAAAAGAAGAGAAACGAGCTTTAAGATCTGACTTATTCCGACACTTGGATGGCCTGGCGGTGGCGCCTACTATGCATGCGCTAAAGAGTAAAGGGACACTAGACTACCTTTTGCAGAACAAAAGTGTGAGCCTACAGAGAGTCTGCGAAGAATTCGATGCCAACGAAGGCTATATGAATGTTGCACTGAGGCTGTTATGTTCTCAGGGCTGGCTGGTGCAGCAACTGGATAATAAAAAGGATGAGATAGTCTATACCACTAATGATAACTCAGAAACTGCATTCGCACTGGCAGAGCTCTACGCAGATGTAGATCATTTACTAAAGTTCTCAGCCAACTATCCCAAACGCCTTTTCCATCTAGAGCCCTTCAAGGTTATGGAAGCGATAATCACTAAGTATGTAACAAATTATGGCCTAGAGGAAGTCAAACCCGATAGCATAGAAAACCAAGTACTTAAGCATATAGAAGGCGTTCTAGTAGGTCCTACTGTTGTGCAACTCGGTATGAGTGGTATGTTCCACAAGTACTTTATGGAGACCTCGTTTAGCGCAGACGAATTTCACAAAGACCCAGATAGTTTTGGCAAGTTGCTTGATTTCTTAGTACATCTGGGCTGGTTTACTAAAAACGATATGCACTACAGCTTTACCGATAAAGGTTTATTCTTTGCTAAAAGAGCCTCAGCCTATGGTGTCACTGTATCCTACATTCCTACTTTCAGATCACTAGATCAGCTTATTTTTGGTAATCCTGCGATACTGAGAGCGACTAAAGATGGAGAAGATGAGAAGCACGTGGACCGAGAGATGAATGTCTGGGGTAGTGGCGGCGCCCATTCGGCATACTTCAAAAAAATGGATGAAGTAATTATCGATGTATTTAACAGACCGATAGAAGAACAACCCAAAGGCATCTTAGACATGGGATGTGGCAATGGCGCTTTTCTAATTCACGCCTTTGATACTGTTGCAACGAGAACTAAGAGGGGAGAGATGCTAGAAGATCATCCATTGTTCATGGTTGGTGCGGATTACAACAATGCAGCGATAAGAGTCAGCAGAGCCAATCTTATACAAGCCAATGTATGGGCCAAGCTTATGTGGGGAGACATAGGGGATCCTCAGAGACTATCAAATGACCTGAAGAAAAATTTCAATATTGAACTCTCTGATTTGCTGAATGTGAGAACCTTTCTGGACCATAATAGAGTATGGTCAGATCCTCAAGAAGCGTATCCTGACAGAATCAGCAGTTCTACGGGCGGATTTGCACATCGAGGAAAAAGAATAGATAACAATAAAGTAGAGCAGAATCTAAAAGAGCACTTCGCTAAGTGGACGCCTTTTGTAGAAAAACATGGCTTGTTACTCATAGAGTTACATTCAGTAGACCCTGCCATAGTAGCTCAGAACATAGGCCGCACAGCTGCCACAGCTTATGATGGCACGCATGGCTACTCTGATCAGTATATAGTAGAACTGGAAGTCTTTAAAAAAATAGCCTTGGAAGCGGGACTGGTAGCTGTGGACAAGTATGCTTATCGATTTCCAGATTCTGAACTAGCAACAGTCAGTATTAATCTCCTTAGAGGTAATTAACTTTTGGTGAACAATAGTAGCCACAAGAAGTTCTATCTTTGTTTCTTTTTTTCAAGCAAATAACTTCTACAGAAATATGATGGATTTCACCTTAACTGAAGAACAGTTAATGATTCAGGCGGCAGCAAGAGACTTTGCCCAAAATATTCTCAAGCCTGGAGTTATAGAAAGAGATAACAAACAGGAGCATCCTACGGAATTTGTAAAGCAGATGGGAGAGCTAGGGTTCATGGGACTAATGAGTGGTGAAGCCTATGGAGGATCAGCGATGGATACGTTATCCTACGCTTTAGCCATAGAAGAGCTATCTAAAATAGACAACTCATGTTCGGTAATCATGTCTGCACATAACTCGTTAGCCTTATGGGGCATAGAGAAGTATGGCTCTGAAGAAACCAAAAAGAAGTATTTGCCTCAGATGACAACAGGCGAAAAAATCGGAGCTTTTTGCCTCTCAGAACCTGAAGCTGGTAGCGATGCTACTATGCAAAGAACTTCAGCAGAAGACAAAGGTGACTACTACCTGCTAAATGGGACTAAGAACTGGATCACAAACGGCAAGAAGGCTGCTTTCTATGTCGTTATTGCTCAGACTAATCCAGAAGCAAGACACAAGGGGATCAATGCTTTTCTAGTAGAAGCAAGCTGGGATGGTGTCAGCACTGGAGTAAAAGAAGACAAGCTAGGTATCCGTTCTTCGGACACTTCATCTGTTATGTTCCAAGATGTCAAAGTACCTAAAGAGAATAGACTAGGTCCAGATGGCTTTGGATTTAAGTATGCAATGCAGACCCTCGATGGTGGACGTATAGGTATAGGTGCCCAGGCCTTAGGTATGGCTTCAGGTGCCTATGAACTTGCTCTAGCATACTCTCATGAAAGACAAGCTTTCGGCAGACCTATCAATAATCATCAGGCAATAGCCTTTAAGTTAGCGGATATGGCAATGGAGATCGAAGCAGCAAGAATGCTGGTCTATAGAGCAGCATGGATGAAAGATACTGGCAGGCCCTTTGCCCAGGCTGCTGCGATGGCAAAACTATACGCTTCGGAGGTGGCAATGAAAACTACTGTAGAAGCGGTACAAGTACATGGTGGCTATGGTTTTGTAAAAGAATATCATGTAGAACGACTAATGAGAGATGCTAAGATTACCCAGATCTATGAAGGCACTTCTGAAATACAAAGAATGGTCATATC
>CAYNJK010000119.1:0-9426 GCA_964397575.1 uncultured Saprospiraceae bacterium | reverse complement strand
AAAAAAAGACAACTTCCACCTTCCTACTGCCGTCTTTCGAAAATAAGAAGGTGGAAATTATCGTCTTAGAAACAAGACTGGCTATAGTTATATAACGTCTCTCCTATCTTCTTCCAGTTTAGGTCACCTTTTACAGAACCATAGAAATCAGAACAAGCTCCATATATTTCTCCTGCCTGATCTTTGTAATCTTTTTTCTTAAGCTTGTAAGCGATGTTGTCACCTATCTTTACATAGTAGGACTTATCGTAGTCTTCCGTCAACTTTAGTCCCCCCACTTTAAGGCCACCACCTTCTGATGCACCTGGATCATGGAACACTTTTACTTGTCCAGCAAAAGCAGGATTTAGTAATTGTAACAAGAGTACTTTGTGTTTTTTCTTTTTGTAGTAACAATCCGTAGATTCAAAATAAGCGTAACCATCTTTCAGCATGTCTTGATTTAGATCATTCGAGACTTCTAAAGCAGTTAGGTCTGTACTCTTATCCATCAATTTGCCTAGCTTATCCATTCCATTCTGTGGAAGATACATAGAGCGGATATCTTCAGCACTAATTTTTTCTTTGCTGCCATCTTCTAGAATGAGATGTATCTCCTCAAAGAGCCATTTCGCTCTTTTGATTTTTTTAATATTTCCTTGCAACTCGGTTCCATCATTCAGTGTAAGGTAGCTGGTTTTCTTCTTAGAAAATCCATCTACAGCACTGGTAAGATATTGGTTCTTCTGAGCTGATAAGCTTACAGCAAAAAGTAAACTAAGGATAAATACTAATGGTCTTAACATAGTCGATTAAGTTTTTAAAATTTGATCAAAATTATTTTCCTGTATCAATATAAAAGCTTTTAGTTTATTTTCTGCATAATGTGACGTATTTACAAATGACTCTTTCATTTATCATATTAACTTTGTTATTACTTAACGCTGTTGACTGTGGCACTCTGTCCGCAAACGACTTAGATTATCGAAGATGAAAACCAAAACTTTTAGCTTACTTATAATTGTAGTCATAATAGCCGGCTACTCTTGTAATTCCGCATACAAATTCAGAGACCTGAACTACCCTACTCCCGTAGCTACCAATGACCAGCCTATAAGCTTACAAGAAAAAAAACTTTACGAAATAGATGGTGTACAACTAAGTAACCAGTTTGATGGCGCTAGAGCCAATGACTTTAAAAAAGTAAATGACAGCACTTATCGTGTAACCATACTTCCAGAAAACGAACCTATAAATGAAAGTCCACATTATGCTTTTTGGTTGTCTGCTTCTGAAAACAAAGACATCCATCTGGAAATATACACTGGAAATTATAAGCACCGCTACTGGCCTAAACTTGCCAGAGGTAACCATTCCTTTATTCCTATAGATAGCTCAAGGTTTGACACATTGAAGGCAGGAAACATTGCTACCCTGAAACTAGATCTGGATGCACAGAAACTGTATGTGGCCGCACAAGAACTTAGACCTTCTAGCTATACAAAAAAATGGATACGTGGTCTGAAATCCAAACATACTTTTATAAAGTCCGCTACCGTAGGACAATCAAAACTCGGAAGAGACATAGACTATATGGACATCGGAGAAGGTAGCCCACATAGGAAACCGACTCTCCTTATTTTTAGTCGAACGCATCCGCCAGAAATAACAGGATACATGGCTATGGAACATTATGTAGAAGAGATTCTTGCGGATACCCCACTTTCCAACAACTTCAGAAAAAAATACCGCATCATGGTATATCCACTCATAAATCCTGATGGCGTAGATCTCGGTCACTGGCGGCACAATGCCGGCGGCATAGACCTGAACAGAGACTGGAGCACCTTCGAACAAGAAGAAACCAAAGTGGTCGCACAACATGCCGTCGCCTCAGCAAAAGAACACAAGAACGAAGTAGTGCTAGGGATGGACTTCCACTCTACGCAAGAAGATGTAATATATACACATACCGATAATCGTCAATCAAGCATTCATCCCTACAAGGACCTGTGGATACAAGCACTGGAAGATGATGCTATTGGCCTCCATCCAAATGAAGAAGCCTACGATCTCGGAAAACCTATGACCAAAGGCTGGTTCTACTTGCAATTCGGCGCAGAAGGTATCATCTATGAAGTCGGTGACGACACAGACAGAGATTTTCTAAAATACAAAGCTGAAGTTGCTGCTAGGGAAATGATGAAACTCTTAGTGGATTTTTAATGAGCTACAAAACAATATAACAAGATGGCCAAAGCAAAATTCAAAACAACCATCGGAATGCTACAAAACAATGTCTATTATGACCATATCATTGTCACTCCAGATATTCACGACAAGGTAACCACCAAAGAAAGCAAACGTGTCATGTGCTCCGTGAACGGCCATGAAGCTTTCCATGCGGGACTGATGCCTAAAGGAGACGGCAACTACTTCATTATCATGAAAAAAGCTAGAATGAAAGCTTTCGATCTTACACCTGGAGACGAAGTACAAATCGTACTAGAAAGAGATACCAGTAAGTACGGCATGAAAATGCCGGAAGAGTTTTCCGAAGTCCTTGCCTCTGACCCAGAAGGAGAAACATGGTTTGAAAAACTGACAGATGGTAAGAAGCGGAATCTTATACACATTGTCGCCATCGTAAAAAATCCAGATCTGAAAATCACCAAGTCATTAATCATCTTAGATCATCTCAAAGCCAATAGCGGGAAAATAGATTTCAAATTGCTGAATGAAGCAATGAAAGTGAAGAATAGGAAGTATTAATTAATAAGGAATGAGAACGATGATTAGTTGTCGACTCTTTAGATAGTGCCCCAGAAAGGAGTCGAACCTTCACGCCCATACGGACACATGGCCCTCAACCATGCCTGTCTACCAATTCCAGCACTGGGGCAAAATTGGAAGCCAAAGGTCGCAATAAACCTGCTAATATTACAAGGAATAAAGCTTTTTGTGCTAAGAGATATTTACCTGCTGTACTAGGACCAATTCTGCATGTTTTCTTGAGCTACGAGACTCTGATATTCCCTGCCTGCCATAACAAAGATGAAGATACCAATCAAGACAAAAGTGGGAATTATATTATAAATACCGATAATAACAAAGGCTACAGCTAGTGCCTTACCTATCAATGCTGCTATAAAAGTGGCTCGCCTCTTAGACATAAAGAAACTTAGAAAAGCTCTTAGAATCCTACCGCCATCCATTGGGTAGGCAGGAACAAGATTGAAAACAAACAAGACGACATTGAGAAAGAGCAATAAATGGATGAATCCTACAGGATTGGTCAAAATGGAAAGTGCATCAGTATCTGGAAAAACCAGTCCTACTCCTAACACTTTTAATACTAAATAACAGAGCAAAGCCAACACTAAATTGACCAAAGGTCCAGCAATAGCTATCATAAGTTCGCCAGCTGGTTTGTCTGGAAGACTTTGCAATCTGGCAAGTCCACCTATGGGCAAGATTATAATGTCTTTTGTAGGAATATGATATTTCCTTGCCATCAGTGCATGTCCATACTCATGCATTATGACACAAATGAAGACAGAAAGTACATACATAGTGAAGGCAGCTGCCTGCCTAAGATCCATGCCTTCTGAGAGAACGGTCCACAATATAAAGAAGCCGATAAGCCCAAAGCTCCAGTGCACATACACAGGAATGCGAAACAAAGTGCCTAGCTTCAGTGCTCTCATGCTGTATGGCTATGATCAAATGATTTATAGTGATATATCAACAACCCACCCGCTATACACAACATTAGGGAAGTCATCAGATACGCATAGATTATATTATTATCTACTTGAAAAAAGGCCAAGGAGAAAATTCCAAGTAAAAGAATTCGAAAAATTACATTACCCAGAAAAAAAATGCTCCCTGCACGACCAAAAAATTGGTTGGGTACATTTCGGAACAGATAGGTGATTCTCGCTATTCGCGTACCTGCATTTGTAATTCCCAAAAAGAACAACATTATAAAAAATAAGAAGATAGACTTACTCGCATACTGCGTAAAGAAGATACATGCTGTCCCAAAGGTAAACAAGGTAATAATCGCAGGAATAGAGAACTTTGTAAAAAGTCGTTTGAGGGTAAAGCCAGTTACTATAGCTCCTAGAGCATAAGCCATCTTGGAGTTGGCGTAGACATCCCCAGATTCCTGCAGATGATTATCCACATAGGAAACCCCTAGATAGAAGGCCTCCATTAACATCGCCAGGAATACCATATAGCTCAATATCCCAAACCAAAAAATGGGTTTATTATTTTTCAGATAATTAAAGCCAAGCTTGAGCCTCTGAAACAAGGAACCGGACTCTGGTTCTCTGGAAGTGAGCGGCTGATATCGTATAAGGGCTATGATGACCATAGCTGCAAAGTAAGTCAAGGCATCGATAAAGAATATTTCATGAATCTTCCACGCCGAGACATCAAAACCCAGATCTAGAGTAAAACCAAATATTCTATAGACACCACCTACTGTACCTTCCAGTAGTAAGGTAGCAAAAGCGCCAGCAGTAATCGTTGTACACTGCCCTATGATTTCCATCAGCGAGGTCATCTTAGAATAGTTATCACGTTCTGTTATTTCCTGGACAAAGGCATACAAATTGGGATAGTGGATATTGTAATTTAGGAAAGTGAACATGAATACCGCTGCCACTAGTACATTAGGTAATTGACCAAGCTGAAAACCTAATAAGGTAATGACGGTGAGTATACAACCTCCTATTAGCGTCGTACCCAGGAAAACCGTCTTTCTGTCAAATTTATCTACTATAGTTCCGCTTGCCGGCACCCAAAAAAGCGAGCAGATATTGGTAATCAGATAGACGAGACCAAAGTAGCCCAGCATATCTTTCTGAGCAAAGTACCACGGGATAGCTATCATACTTATACCCTGAGCAATACCTGAGATGGCATTAGCTATAAAAAGTAGAACAATAGCTTTTCTATTCAAAAATTGTTATCAGTTATCAGAGGATTTAGCACAATAATGAAGTATCTCCATTTTGGTTGTAAAGTAGACATACTTTCTAAGAAACTTGCTGTCTAGCAGTTCCAAGAATTTGCGCAAAGCAGGTAAGCCTTCAGTGTTGAAAATGTCTGTGGAAGCAAAGGTAAATTGTACGGCATAGGTATTATCGCCATCTTCACTTTCTATAAGCAGTTCATTGATCTGGGAAGAAACGATAATCTTACCATCTGTACTCTTAGGCAGAAATTCTTCCTTCATAGCCTTCAGCCAATCAGCAGAGAGCTCCTGACTGATTTTCAGAGTAATATTGTAGAGCAATGGATTAGTAGTGGTCAACTTATTCGATATCATCTCCTCTTAGAATTCTGTATCGTTTCCGAGCTTCTATAGCAAAAGTACTATTGGAGAAGTCCACAAAGAGTTTCTCGTACAAATTCTTTGCTTCTTCTAGATCGCTCAGCTGGTACTCGTAGAGAGAGGCCAACTTATACAAAGCATTATCCGCTCTGATCTCTTCCGCAAAATCTGTAAACACCTTGGTATAAAGCTCCTTTGCTTTTTCATAGTCTCGTAATCTAAAATGCAAATCAGCTTTCTGATATAGAATATCATCCTCCAGGGAATGCTTAGGATATATTTCTGTGATGGAGTCTAATTTGGCAAAGGCTTCCGTGTACTTATTTTGTACGGTCTGTAGTTGTGCTTCTGCAAACATCTTTAAGGGCACATCCGTCGTATCTAGTCCCATATTGTCCATTATAAAGACTGACATATCTATAGCATCATTAGAGATCAGTCTCGAAGTCGCTGACTCTAGTATATCAAATTGTTCCTGTGCCCAAGCAAACTCTCCTGCATAATAAGCCAGCATCGCATTCTTAAATCTGGATATCTCTCCGAGGTGCTCTTCCTTAAAATCCTTTTCTACCTGAGAATATAGCAAGGTGGACTCCCAGATATCTCCCATCATAAGGTGATAATCTGCCAGTGAGATCTTACTGTTGGCTTTTACATATCTATTAATGCTGGACAACTCTATCAGGCTATTCAGTACTGAGATAGCTTTAGGCAAATCATTTTTGTAGACTGCAAGGAAGTCTGCATACTCCTTGACCATGGATTCTGTTCTAGCATTGGTACCCATTTCTGCAATGAAGTCCTCATAAGCCAATTCTAATGAATCCAAGTCTGCAGGCTGGTAGTCGTAGTTTTCAGTAATCCTTTTACGCATGACTTTAAGTGCTGCCGACTTAGCATTGACATAATGTGGATTGGTAGTACCTTTTTTGTCTATGATATAATTATAGGCTTTGATAGCTGTATCATAATCGCCAGACCCATTGGCAATATTGGCAAGAGTCATAACTCTGGTACCGTCTTCTTCGTTCTTTCTATCCAAGGCACGAGCTTGTCGTAGAGCACTCTTGTAGTCTTCTTTTTCTATAAATACCCATTCTAGTAGCTCAGGGTAAGCACTATTATCTGGTTCATCTTGAATTTTAGCATACAGTTGAGCTTTCATTTCATCCAAATCTTCATCTGAAGACAAGTTGCGCTGAAAATAGGTTTTGTATCTATCTATTTGCTGTGGGTAGTAAGCTGCTGCTCTGATATAGTACTCGGTCATCTTGGGCATATTGCCTTTCCGCTTATAGAGATCAGCGAGATTATTGATAAAAATCTTATCATCTCCTGTCACCTGCTCTGCCTTCAAGTAGGTTTCTATTGCTAGATCGTACTTGGTCAGTCTGGTAAATGAGTTCCCCAGGTTATTTATAATCGAGATGTTATTTGGCATTTCATCTATAGCCTTCCTATATTTTTCATCCGCTTCTTCTGGTAGATACTGTCGTTCCATCAGATTACCATAAGTTACATATAGCTGCATATGCTCTGGTCGTTTCTTAAGCTCACTTTTGATGACATCTTCTGCTCTTTTGTAGTCCTCAAGTGCCAGAAGAGACTGTATATATTGCTCGAAGTAGTAATGACTATTGGGCTGCTTATCAAAGAGCTTTTTGTATACAGCCGCCGCTTTTTCATACTCACCGGAGGTATAATACTGATTCGCCAGCCTCGAATCTTGTGCAATAAGACTAAAGCCAGTAAGTATAAAAACCAAAGTTGTAAATAGTAATCTCATAAAAGTATTGTCCAGTTTCATGGCCTGGCTTGTGATTTCTACCAGGTTGTACGCTATTTAAACGGCTCTATTGTTAAATAGATTTCAAAAAAATGGCTAATTCAGGAAGGTTGGGATAAAGGTAGCGCATAAAACTAAACGATGTGCGACTCTGTAGTTGTAATGGAGGAACTTAACCTATGGTTAACTGTGAAAAGCCGAGAAAAGTGGTCAATTTATGGCTAAACTATCTATATATAGGCTATAAAAAAGGGAAAGGCCACAGTTTTATACCGTGGCCGTTCAGATTATTTTAAAAGCTAGTTAGTCTTTATCGGCTATGTAAATATACTCAGAGTTACCAATTTACTGGCTAAACGGTGGGTTATTTAATACATTATAGCAATAGTAATAAGTAAAGACTTTGATTTTGAACTAGTTACTATTGACCAGTTCTCTGTATTTGTTATTTATATCTACAAATTTGGTCTTGAACTCCTGAATTTGGCTAAGTAAGTTGTCTTTCAAGATTTGGTCTCCCTTTCTTAGGCTGTTTAGCTCTTGGTACTTAGAACTTAGAGTTTCAGAATCCTCTTTAAGCTTAGCGAGTTCATGATGGGCATCATAGTGCTTCTTCTCCCAGTAAGTACAATCTTCTTCGAGCTTCTTGATTTTGGTCTTCATCATTCTTATCTCCCTTTCCATAACTCGGACCTTATTTATTTCTGCAGCTTGTTCCGCGTATTTGCCCCTATATTCTTCGGCTGAAGCAGAAGCTTTGGTCAGTCTGTCTGTTGTAGATTTTAGCTCTCTTTCCAACTTGGTGCGCTCTGTTCTCCAGTCAGCACCTGCAGCGACATCACGATTATACTTCTCACGCAGTCTTTCGTGCTCTTTTTTGAGTTTTTCCAGCGAAGTAGTGGCTTTATCCTTTGCATTCTTCTCGGTTTGGGTATCCAGGCGTATAGTATTGATCTGATCCCCAAGACTGGTAAGCCTAGATTGGTTTTCTTTCTTGATTTTCTGTACTTCTTGTGTTAGAACGTGGTATTCTTGCTTCCAAGAGTCTGCCTTACTCTTAAGCCCATCATTTTGCTGATTTAGCTTGTTATTCTTCTTTTGCAAGGATTTTACATCACTTTCTAGAGCATGAAATTTCGACTCCCACTCTTGTGAATTACCTCCACGTAGGACTTTATAAAGTATCCAGCCACCCAAAACACAGGCTAAACCCAATACAACTGCTAGCATATAAGAAATAGTAATCATATAACTACTGTTAGATTTTAAGTCTCATTATAAAAGGAGCACAAAGATATGCTGCCTTTATTAAGACTTCAAGTCTATGTAAAGTAACCTCTAGAAAGGGGTACAATTTGACAGAAAGCCATATTCCACCATGATTTCGGCTTTTTTATGCTGCTTGCTTATACAATTCTGTGATTGGACTTACCAGTTATCTACATTATACCTGCTCTGCCACGGTGATTAGCCTCATACTTAGACTACTAGACACAGACTTACCCTCCCACCGTCATAGAACGTCTTCCTAAAACAAGGCCCACCACTTTAATTATAGAAAATAAGGCCCAAAGCTCATTCTGATCTCACTATTGGAAGCACCACACTGGGTGATGCAGGTTAAATTACCAATTATGTATATACAAATTTCTTATATAAGTAAAATTTGATTGATAATGATATTACATAAAATTTTATGTGAAATAGAAATGAGAATCATCAATGATTAAAAATCTCGAGTATTGATTTTATAATTTTATTACAAGAGGTATAGAAACTAGTTTCTCATGGTAATGATATTAGCATGAGGAACATCGACAATCATGATTAGTCCATTCCGACAATTCCATTCAAGGCAGACCTCAGACTTGATCTCAATATGCTTACCTGTCTAAGCGGTTTGTCGCACTCTAGATAGCTTCTGAAGAGAGAGACTTTTTTGGTTCATAACGTAGTAATAGCTCGGACTATTAGTCTACAAAGTCAGTAATGCATATGCACTCAACTGCCAAACAGACTTAATTAGGAAGGAAGGAATCGACTGATAAAATCCTATCGATTAACAGAATATAGACTCTGTGTAATTCTCATTTATTTCGTAATGAGCTTTGCTTTCTGCTTACTAATTATCATACCAAAACCAGGTCAATAAAGCGATATAAGTGTTCAAAATTACATCCAATTAACCAATCAAATGTTGTAAAATATTAAGATTAACTTTTTATAACGATGTGTTTACTGTACTATTTTATATATTATCAAATTAATATATATTAATATATTATAAGATATAAAAGTTAAAAATATCCAGAAT
>CAYNJK010000118.1:0-9465 GCA_964397575.1 uncultured Saprospiraceae bacterium | reverse complement strand
GTCGTATTCTATCCTTTTGCTGACCCCAACTAGCGAGCCCTTTCTCCCACTTTCCTGCCATAGAAGCTGCATATTCAGAAACGGTCATTCCTTTTCTTCCTGCGTCGTCTACATTAATCCACTTTTCAAAATCTTCCGGTCTGAGCTGATCAAACTGCAACATAAGATTGGTCATATCTCCCTTAGGGTCTATGATCAAGGCAGGTACTTTATCTATAGCTGCCTCTTCTAGCAACCCTATACATAAGCCAGTCTTACCACTACCAGTCATACCTACACAGACTGCATGCGTTGTGAGATCTCGTGCATCATAATTGACGGCTTCTGGAGTTATGGACTTTGTGTCTAGATCATATTTAGCACCTAGATAAAAGGAGCCTAATTTTTCTGGTGGAAGATTAACCATCTGTCATTTCTAATTTAGAAGGACAAAGTAATAAGATTTTATATTAAAGTAATCTCTATTTATCCTAACAGCCTCCACTTGGAAAATCAAAACAATATCTTAAAGGATTAAAAGAAGATGGGGTGAGTATAATTTAACAGAATCACTCTACGTTTGCATTGACAATAGTAGGATCTCTTATATCAAAAACGAAACCCATGAAATCAACAAGCTTTTTGTTCTGTATATGCATCTGCTTATTGCTCTCTTCTTGTTTCAAAAATGACATGGATGCTGATGATGCAGCGCCACTGCTAAGAGATCAGACAATAGACATCAACGGCCTAGAACGAGCCTACCATCTTAAGTTACCAGAATCGCCAGAAAACAATCCGCTAGTCATCATCTTGCACGGACATACAGGAAGCCATGACCAAACGATAGGCGATGAATCCGGTAAATCGCCAATGAAACTATGGTTGAATCTAGCAGAAGAAGAGGACTTTGTGGTAGCAGTCCCTAATGGAACACTAGGTCCTGAAGATACCAGAGGCTGGAATGATTGCCGATCCGATTCAGACCGCAACCCAGATTCTGATGATGTCCTATTCTTAAGCCAACTCATAGATGAACTTACGACTGAGTACAACTTAAACAGTCAGAGAGTATATGTAGCAGGCTTATCAAATGGTGCAGCGATGGCTATGCGCTTAGCTCAAGAAATCCCAACTAAACTGGCTGCAATCGCTTGTATAGTCAACAATTTACCACTCAACTCAAAATGCACTGATAGTACCACACCTATCTCTGTGCTCTATATGAATGGAACAGCTGATCCACTAATCCCGTATGAGGGCGGGCAAGTCGCCTCAAATGGTGGACAGGTCCAATCTACAGACCGAAGTATAGCCTATTGGATAGAAAGAAACGGCACTGACCAGACAGCTGTGGTGGAAGAATTAGCTGATGTAGATGAGGATGATGGTAGTAGTATCAGCAAGTTTACCTACCCTAACGGCTCTGATAACACAGAGGTTGTACTATATAGAGTCATGGGCGGCGGACATACCTCTCCAAGTTTAGTAGAGAGATACAGCAGCTTATACAAAGTGGTTGTGGGTAGTCAAAATGGAGATATAGAAATGTCATCAGCCGTCTGGGATTTCTTCGAATCTAAAAGTAGGTAAATTAAGCTAGTAACATCATAGCAAAGATACAACCATAAGACCTAAGACAGAATGTGGATTGCATCTTTGAGCACTCATAGTTCTACATTTCCATCCACTCCAACTGACCACGACCCTCTACTGCCCTCTGTTTCAGCAAGCGGAAATGAGATCTCACAGCAGAGAGAATAGTCGGTTGCGGATGTGTCACAAAATTGTAGTCCTTACTTACCTCCCTTATGATCTTAGTAACTTTAGGATAATGCACATGAGAGATATAAGGGAACAGGTGATGGGTAAGGTGATGATTAAATCCGCCATACAACTCAGTAACTATACGACTATCTGTAGAAAAATCTGAGGTCGTCATAAACTGATGTCTAACCCAAGAATGTCCGAGAGAACCTGTATCATCTGGCTCAGGAAATTCAGAATGTTCGCCTACATGCGTGGAAATCAACGCAAAGGTAACTGTGATACTAGCTATCACATTAGAGAGCAGAAATCCTGCTAGAATCTCCCAGCAATTAAATGGCAAGACTAGGGTTGGAATGACTAACATACGGCTCATAAAGAATACTTTACTGCCAAAAAACTGTAGCCCCTCTTTAACTAATTGCCCTTTCGTCATTTTCTCTCGTAGATCAAAAAAGTCTTTGTAATCTCGAAAACAAAACCACACCAAGGTATAGATACTATACAGTAGCGGCATATAGTACTGCTGATATCTATGAAAAAACTTATAACAAGACTGAGGAAATATTCTAACAATAGATGGTTGCTTTAGCTCTAAATCCACCTTATGGACATTGGTATGCTGATGATGAGAATGTACATGCTTATACGTCCATATCTTACTACTAGCCCCCATAAAGTCAAACACATATACTAATAAGTTATTCCACTTCTTGTTTTTTGTGAAAATATGATGTGCTGCCTCATGTCCGATGTTCAGTGCTAAGAAAACTGTCAATGGCCCCATTACAGCATAACAGAAATAAAGCTGACTAAGTGAACCACTAAAAAACAACAGCATATAACTACCCAGGTACAAGAGGAATAAAACAGCAGCTTTTATATAAAGACTCTGGTTCCCATATTTGCTAAGACCTTCGTTTCTGAAATACGCTTGCACCCTATTATTAAGTTCGAGTAAAAAGTCCTGATCCGTATTAGTATAGGTCAACTTATTTTTCATAGCCTTCATATTTTGCAAACCAGATAAGCTGATTACCATACGCCTCTTGAGCATAAAACTTAAAGCCTGCTCGCTGATAGATAGCTACCATTCTAGGGACTACCGTTTCTATATAAATCGGCACACCATTAAAGTGATACTGTAATTTTAGATATTCCATCGCTTCATACAAGCCGCTATAACTTCTTGCTTGCTCTTTCCCAGCTAGAAACCAGACATAGATATAATCACTATCACCCATAGCATGTGCAGCTTTTGTTCTGGTCCGAGTAACGAAGGCATTGAACTTTAATGTGCCAACGAGATTCTTGACAGACAAACTAAAGAGCAAGAGTTTAGCTTTAGCATATAGCGTTTTGAGGTTAGACCCTCTCTTTCCGTATTGGAAGTAAAGCAAAACAGTAGACTGATTCTGTGAAATAAAAATCTGTCCAAATTGCTCGACAAAAACATAGATGTAATTAAAGAAATTGAGCAGATGCCTTCTTTGTGCCGACCTGAGCATAGATATAATTCTATGACTGTCTGCAAATGAGTTAGACAAGAGACTAATAACTAAGTTTTTCTGAATAGTTCGTACCATGATTAGTTTTTGCGCAAGTTCAGACTTAGTCAAGGCCCATCTTTATTCTAATTGTAAACTGAGATTTTATTTATTTACAAATTGTAGACTGAGAGGAACTAGGTTCTATCACTATGTTAAACTGGGATAGCTAAAAAATTACTGGTAACAATGAATTGTACCATATTTAAGATAGGAGTCCTCAATGCTCGTAGTGCACTGCTTTATTCCTAATATTCATTGGGAATAAGCCACTTATTCCACAATTAGTTAGGAGTAAGACCAGTTTATGATATTAACTGCATAAATACATTCTCCTCACAAATACTTTATAAAAAGTATAGCTAACTTCGGCCCCTAATTCAGTAAATGAATCTAAAGCAAAAGACACATAGGTTTATAGAAGAATGTCTGGATCACATGTTTCCAGTCAGATTAGGACTGAGAACTTATTCGCTCAGTGATCTCAGCATTTTAGAACTGAGACTGCTCAATCTACTTGACTTGAATTTTGAGTCAGGCAATGTAAAGAGCGAACAAATTGCTAGCAACTTTATAGCGCACTTTGATGTGTTGGTAGCGACTTTAGAAAAGGATATTACTGCCATCTATGAAGGCGATCCCGCAGCTAAGTCAAGAAATGAAATCATACTCGCTTACCCTGGCTTTCAGGCCATCGCCTGTTACAGAATTGCCCATTACCTCCACAAGCAGCAAGTGTCTCTCCTACCTAGATTAATAACCGAATATGCGCACAGCGATACTGGAATAGACATACATCCAGGTGCAAAAATTGGAGAACATTTCTGCATAGATCATGGCACAGGCATCGTGATAGGAGAAACAACTATAATTGGAGCTTGGGTAAAATTATATCAAGGCGTCACTTTAGGTGGACTAAGTATTTCTGACAGAAACTGCTGTGACAAAAAAAGGCACCCTACAATAGGCAACAAAGTTATCATCTATGCACAGGCCATTATACTAGGTGGAGACACTGAGATAGGTGACAACTCTATTATAGGAGGTAATGTCTGGATCACAGAAAGTGTTGCCCCTAATTCCAAAATCTATTACGACAACAATCGTACTATTTCTAAAACTGCGTAAGCAACTAACTAAGCTAACTTGAGTTCGATAATCAATCTAATTGGGAATACACCTCTAATACTTCTGAAGAAACTAAATCCTAATCCGAAAGTTAAGCTATATGCAAAACTAGAAGGCCAAAACCCAGGTGGTAGTGTGAAGGATAGAGCTGCCTACTTTATGATAAAGAATGCCTTGGAAGATGGGACCATGACCCGTCGCAATACCATAATAGAACCTACAAGTGGGAATACAGGTATTGCACTTGCAATGATTGCCGCCTCCTTCGGTATCAAGATCATCTTAGTCATGCCCTCTAGCGCCACACCAGAAAGAGTAAAAACCATGCGGGCCTATGGTGCTGAAGTCATTCTTACCCCAGCAGTAAAAACTATAGAATACTCCAGAAAGTGGGCCAAGGAAGAAGCAGAAAAAGAAGGCTATGTATTGCTAGACCAATTCAATAATCCGAACAACAAACAAGCGCATATAGAAACTACTGGACCTGAAATATGGAAGGACACCAAAGGGAAGATCACGCATTTTGTATCTGCAATGGGCACTACTGGTACGATAACTGGTACCTCTACTTTCTTAAAGTCCAAAAACGAAGACATCCAGATCATAGGTGCACAACCTATAGATGGCGATAGAATTCCTGGCATCAGAAAATGGTCGGCAGAATACCTGCCAGGCATCTTTGAGGCAGATCGTGTGGACCGTATTATAGAAGTGAGCCGTGCACAGGCGACAGCAACAGCCAGACGCTTAGCGACAGAAGAAGGCATCATGGGCGGTATGTCTACTGGTGGGGCGCTAAACTGTGCCTTGACCTTAGTAGAAGAGCTGAAGTCTGGGGTGGTCGTCTTTATTGCTTGTGACAGAGGGGATAGATACTTGAGTTCAGAGTTGTATAGTTAGATCTGAGCAGCCCTAAGGACTTCATTTTATCTTACTCGCTTAGAGGCAAAATTCTTGGTTCTTCAGAATTCCGACATTTAGTAAGTATTGACGTTTTTTATTTACTCGATAAGTCATCTCAGTTGAGACTACAAGAGCACCGACAATAGCTTCTGTTTTCTTCCCGAGCAGTCAGAATTAATCTAAATCAAAAACGCTGACCGAACTGTATACCGAATCGTGGATAGGGACTGCCGAAGAAAAAATTATCAGGATCTGATATTGCACGACCTACACCACCAAAGACCTCAGCTGACAACCCCGTATCACGAACATATTTTGCACCTACAGCAAAACCAAGACCTAAGACATTGTTCGATTCAGATCCAGAAAAATTAGAAT
Organism: uncultured Saprospiraceae bacterium; assembly: GCA_964397575.1. Classification (GTDB taxonomy): domain Bacteria; phylum Bacteroidota; class Bacteroidia; order Chitinophagales; family Saprospiraceae; genus RFSX01. The sequence goes on along the minus strand of CAYNJK010000118.1, from coordinate 3,763 downwards.
CAACACCTAGAATATAGGCTAGATGAGATTCTACAAAAAATCCAGTACAATTTTTCTTGCCAAAATAAATTCTGTAATGTGGATTTACTGTCAAGTTGATATAATCACCTTCTCTATCAAATAAAGTGCTACCCAATGAAATTCCAAATGAGGTTCTATTTTTAAACAACAACTCATAACTCAGTTCCGTATAACCCCATAGAGAGTATAGAACATTTAATTTCATTTCATTCTTCTTATCTATTGACAAAACATCAAGTTGCTCAGAATCCTGAACTGCTTGGCCAAATAACGAAAAGCTACCTAAAAAGGTGATTAGGACTATTGTAAGTTGTTTCATGATTTTAAATTTTAAGTGTTGAAAATAGACTTATTATTATCAAGATTATAATAAGACACTATCCATCTTCTTCTGATTACCCTGAAATTATAAAATCGCGACATGTGCCTTTCATGACATGCCACTTATCCACAAAAACAACATAAATCTTATCTTTAAAAGGTAAGCAACTAATGAACAAAGGCAGCAAGAGCATGAAAAAGAGCATTCTTCTATTTCTTTTTACGGCATGCACCACCACCATCTATTCTCAGGAATGGAGCTCTTCACTCCAGATAGGTAGTGTTATTACTGCAGTCGGAAACAATAAAAGTTTCTCTACAAGTACTGGAGGTCGTGGTGGCAACAGTAGCAAGTCTTACAGCGAAGTGAAAAACAAAATAGGCTTTTCTATTGCTAGTCTCAATGAAACCCAATATCAGAACAAGGTATTTGTGCAGTATGCCCTGGGTCTGAAATTACTCAATTTCAGCCATGTTGGTAATCGCCGCTTATTTGTAGCTGGGAGGACAATTAATAGTTTTGAAAGTACAATAGAACATCACCTTATAGAAGTGGCTATTAATACCAAGCTGGGTTATCACTTTTCCAAATTAAAAATCGCTATCGGTATCTATGCGGATCTGGCTGCCCTCAATTTGGGTAATAAAGACATCACCCATTCCACCTTCTTTGAATTTCCAGATGGTATTAATTTTTTTGATTACCAAGCTATAGTGCCAGCACGTGTCATCGAGAGCTCAGAAGCTGCTCCCAAAATCGGTCAGGGCGGTGCTCTATTATTTGCTAGTTATCCTATCAAAGATAGATTAGAAATAGCTGTACAATTCCAAAAAGACTTTAGCAAGAGTTTTAATTCTGGTAATATCAACACATTGGAGCTACTCTTAATAAAGAAAATTGGTAAGCCCAATCAATAAAGCCTATCCATCTGTACAGATTTTACTGTAGGCTTATCTTTAACTCAGAACTCCCTAACTGAAGTATATATAGATACCTATCACAATTACACAAACCACCACTGAAGCTTGCTTCACATACTTCCATGGCGTGATATCTACTTGTTCTGTGTACTCCAATTCATATGCAGTTTTTCTAGGTCTCAGTTTGCCTATAATGAGCATGATAATAATGTTTGTCACAAACAAGATCGCCATCATATGTAAGAAATGGGGATAGGCATTGGCCTCTACCAACTTTAGTGCAGCTTTATCTGTCACACCGGCGGCTTTTGCAGTTTCCAAAGCAGAATCCACTCTCCCTGGTTTAACAATAAACTGACTAATGATATAGAGAATCGAACCAGAAACCACCCCTATCTTAGCAGCAATAGCAGGAACATACTTGGTCGTATACCCAACTACAATTATCGTCAATATTGGAATACTGTATATTCCATTGACCTCCTGTAAGTAATCAAAGAGGCTACCAGCATTGGCGATAAACGGTGCTAAAAACATTGCCGCTACAGCTAGTATAAGACCGAAGCGTTTTCCATTCTTTACGACTGTTTTTTCGTCAGCAGCTTTATTGATATGTTGTTTGTAGATGTCTATTCCGAATAGGGTCACTGAACTGTTCAGCACACTATTGAATGAACTAAGTATAGCGCCAAATAATACAGCAGCAAAAAATCCAACCAATGGACTTGGCAATATTTCTCTTACAAGCTTTGGATAAGCTTGGTCTCCTATTTCAGGATCTCCGCCGAACATATGCCAAGCAATCATACCCGGTAAGACCAAAATAATGGGACCAAGTATCTTAACACCAGCAGCAAGCATCAGTCCCTTCTGACCTTCAGCAAGGTCTTTAGCACCAAGTGCTCTCTGAATGATTTGCTGGTTGGTTCCCCAATAAAAAAGTTGGACCAACATCATACCTGTAAATATCGTCGCAAAAGGCACGGAGGCAGCTGGACCACCCAGAGCATTTAGTCGTTCGCCAGGACCTGCAGAAATGACATCTAGACCTGCCATCATACTTCCCTCGCCTAATGCGATCAATCCTAGGACTGGTATCATCACTCCACCTATTAGCAATCCTATCGCATTAATACTATCAGAAACTGCAACGGCTTTTAGCCCGCCAAAAACAGCGTAGATCATCCCTATCAATCCGATTCCCCATACACCAATCCAGATAGACGCCGTCTCTGAAACCCCTAACATACTGGGTACATCAAACATGGAGCTCAAAGCAACAGATCCAGAATAAAGAATAACAGGAAGTAACACAACGACATATCCAGTAAGGAACAGCCCTGAAGTAATGGTTTTTGTCATGACATCAAAACGCTTGGATAGAAAACCAGGGATGGTGGTCAAGCCACCTTTGAGATATCTAGGTAACAAGTAAGTTGCCGTTACAACCATGGCCAAAGCAGCTAGAGTCTCCCACACCATGACCAAGATACCCTCATTGTAAGCTGCGCCATTGAGTCCAACAAGTTGCTCAGTGGACAAATTTGTCAGTAAGAGCGAGCCTGCAATAACTCCTGCGGTAAGGCTTCTTCCTCCAAGAAAATAACCATCGCTGGTTTGTTCTTGATTTCTGGTTGCTAAATAAGCAATAATGGCTACTAACGCAGTGAAGCCAACGAAGGATAGGATTCCGATCATAGATTTACCATATTTAAGTTGACTATAAATGGTACAAGCCTAAGATCTGCTTCTATGTTAGCCATTTATAGTAAGTCGGTAAAATAATCAGAAAATTCCCTGATTAACTGCATAAAGAGCCTATTATTTTATTCATCATTTATACTACAGTATAAAAATAGGTGCTCTATAGGCTGAAGCGAATACTCTAATTAGTAGATAAAAGCTAATTATTGCAGTTTAATGGACGAATAGAATAAGCTTTATACACCAAATTGTGTCAAATGATGATCCAGATGCTTGGCAAACAAATTATTCCATTCTGTGCTAGTAAGTCTACCGAAAGACACATAAGCTTTACCTTCAAAGTGTGCTGAGCTCAAATTATGGGTCCGCTCCAGAAAGCTGATCAGTCTTTGCTGTTCAACCATAAAGTTTTGCTCTGAAGCCACTTTAAAGACAGAAGCCGTGGGAGAGTTTTTCTTATAAGGCACTTCATTTACAACACCTTTTTTGACAAAAGTCTTGAGCATAAACCTTTTAAAGCGTCCGGGGGGCAGGGTGCTTAGACTCGTAGGCCAATTCGAAGCCTACATTACAATGAGCCAGCATTTGTGCCACATTCATTTTTCCCCATTTCCGCTGGCTGTCTGGTTTCAGTGCTTGTATTCTCGATACTAGAACTCGTAGCCCGTCTTTATCAAAGATGTTTTCAATCATACCTTTCAATTAAGCAATAGCAAATCACTTATACAGCTCCTTATACCCCACATAGCCAGCGGCTGTACCTTCTATGTACAACTGTGCTTTGACAGGATCTAAG
>CAYNJK010000117.1:0-9474 GCA_964397575.1 uncultured Saprospiraceae bacterium | reverse complement strand
TCTAGCACAGATTTGCCTTTGGCCAGTTGCTGTATGCGCAATCGATTGTGGCGGTGGTCTAGGAAAAATCCTGTCTTATGACCCTTGATGACATTGGCATTAAAACGGACACCATGTTCTACAAACTGTATTTCCTCAGAGTCTAAACTGCCATAAATGACTTGTCCATCTGTAAGGTCAGAAAAAGTATTCTCTCTATGTACCAATCTGGAAAAGCGCAATACCAAAGCCTCGCAATCGGTCACAGAAACAATGGCAGCCTTTATCTCATCTAGCAAAGGCAGCCATATTCTTGAGTATATTTTGAGAACCGCCACTTGAGCATATACGTCACATATAAGAGCAGGTAATCCATCGTTTTCGCCAAAGCAGAGTCTATATGCATTGGTGTTTGTTTGTAGTAGGTTTTCTCGTTTGGAGTAAGCCTCCTGAAGTTTATCTGTGAGCCATTGTTCGTTTATCTTAATCCCATTTTCCAAGGATAGAACTTTGATGCGAATAGGAGAATCTGGATCGTAAAGACCCAGTGCCAGAAACTTGTTGTCCTTCTGGTCAAAAACGATGACAAGATCACCAGCCGTACCTGATTTGTTTTGTTTCGTAATACTGTTTTCGAAAATCCAAGGATGACCTCCCTTGACTTTTGCCTCTGCGGCTTTCTTGATTTTTACGGCTAGAGCGGCGATATCCTAAGTATTATGAGGTTCTGACAGTTGTCGATAGTAGGGTCTTTTTATAGAACAGACGCATAATTAATCAGAAATGCTTATTTATTCCTACATTAAGTGTTCTAAAATAACCAGACTAATGAAATTAAGATATTTAGTACTTGCTACCCTGCTTTTGTTCCAATATAGTAGTGAGCTCAGTGCTCAAAGAAAGAAAAGAAAGAGTAAAGTAGACGACAAAAAAGAGGAAGTTAAGCATCCTTTAGATGCGTTAAGTATTTCTGCTTTAAAGTTTAGAAGTGTAGGCCCAGCCTTGACATCCGGAAGGATTTCTGATTTTGCTGTACATCCTGAGCACAACCACATTTACTATGTCGCTACTTCTTCAGGTGGCGTATGGAAAACTGAAAATGCTGGAACGACCTACAAACCCATCTTTGACAGTCAAGGGTCTTATTCTATTGGTTGTGTGACCATGGATCCTAATAATCCTAATGTTGTCTGGGTAGGCACTGGTGAGAATAATAACCAGCGATCTGTGGCGTATGGCGATGGCATCTATCGTTCTGAGGATGGTGGTGCAAGTTGGAAGAATATGGGTCTTAAGGAATCAGAGCATATATCTAATATCATTGTACATCCTGAGAATTCTGATATCATCTGGGTAGCTGCAGTAGGACCACTATGGAGTAAAGGTGGTGAACGTGGAGTCTACAAATCTATAGATGGTGGCCAGACTTGGAATGCTACCTTGTCTATAGATGAGCATACTGGAGTAGCAGACATGATTATGGACCCAACTGATCCGGATGTGCTTTATGCTGCGGCTCATCAGAGGGCAAGACATGTATATACCTATCTAGGTGGTGGGCCTGGTTCCGCCATTTACAAGAGTACTGATGGTGGTGACAATTGGACCAAAGCTTCTAAAGGATTACCTTCAGTAGATCTAGGACGTATAGGACTAGCAGTATCTCCAGCTGATCCAGAAAAGCTCTATGCCATAGTGGAGGCTGCTCAAGGTAAGAGTGGATTTTACAGATCTACTAATAGGGGTGCAAGTTGGCACAAAAGAGGAAGTCATGTAACTAGTGGTAATTATTACCAAGAAATTATAGCTGATCCTGTCAATGCGGATATCATTTATTCTATGGATACGTGGATGAGTAAAAGTGTAGATGGAGGAGCAACCTTTAAGAGGGTAGGAGAAAAAACCAAGCATGTAGATAATCACTGTGTCTGGGTTAATCCTGAGAACAACAAACACTGGCTGGTAGGATGTGATGGAGGAATATACGAAACTTGGGATGCCGCTAAGACTTGGCTCTTTAAATCTAATCTTCCAGTGACCCAGTTTTATAAAGTAGCAGTAGATAATGATACACCGTTTTATAATATCTATGGAGGTACACAGGATAATTTTAGTTTGGGAGGACCGTCACGTACACTTACGAGTCATGGGATAATGAATTCTGATTGGTTTGTCACCCACGGCGGTGATGGTTTTGAATCACAGGTAGACCCTGAAAATCCTGATATCGTGTATGCACAATCTCAGTATGGAGTCCTTGTCCGCTATGATAGACAAAGTGGAGAAGAAGTCGGCATACAGCCCAAGGAAAGAAAAGGAGAAAATACTTACAGATGGAACTGGGATGCACCTCTGCAGGTCAGTAGCCATGTCTCTGGACGCCTTTACTTTGCAGCTAACAAAGTGTTCCGTAGTGATGACTATGGCAATAGCTGGGAAGTAATCAGTGAAGACCTCACTCAGCAACTCAACAGAAATGAACTCAAAATAATGGATAGAGTATGGAGTATAGATGCTGTTGCAAAAAACAGATCGACTTCTCCATATGGCACTATCGTCGCCTTCCACGAATCACCCGTAAACAAAGATCTCTTAGTAGTAGGAACAGATGATGGTCTCATACAAATAAGTAATGATGGTGGCGGCAGTTGGACTGCGAAGGCTAATATCTCAGGGGTGCCAAAGAACAGTTATGTAAATGCTGTCTATTGTTCGCAACATGAAGAGAATGTCATTTATGCTGTATTTAATCATCACAAATATGGAGACTTCAAGCCTTACATTTATAAGAGCAGTAATAAGGGCTCGACCTGGAATAAGATTAGTAACAATCTACCAGAGAGAGGCAGTGTCTACAGTATCGTAGAAGATCATGTAGATAAAGATTTGCTTTTCTGTGGAACTGAGTTTGGTGTTTTCTTCTCGTCGACGGGGGGTGGTCACTGGAAACAATTGAAGGCTGGAGTACCTACTGTAGCCATCAGAGATTTGGCTATACAGGAACGAGAAAATGATCTGGTCTTAGGCACCTTTGGTAGAGGTTTCTATGTACTCGATGATTATAGTTCTCTCCGAAAAGTAGGTGATGGCAAAATGGGAGAAGAGGCAATGATATTCCCAATAAGAACTGCTCTTCAATATAACTACAAAGAACCTCTAGGCGTTGCTGGAAAAGCCTTCCAAGGAGATGGCTTTTATGTGGGAGACAATTTGGCTTCTGTGGCAATGATAGATTATTACATAGGAGAAGAATTCAAGTCGCTGAAGGATCAGCGACAAAAACAAGCGAAGAAAGATGCTAAAGATAAAAAGAACAATCCCTATCCCACTTACGAAGAGCTCAGAGCGGAGGAGGAAGAGATCTCGACACAATTGGTTTTTACCATTACAAATGAAGATGGAGATATCGTCAGAAAACTGAATAAAAAACCTGGCAAAGGTATTCAGAGACTCAAATGGGATATGCGCTATAGTACTAAGTCGCCGATTAATTTATCTCGGCCATCATTCTATAATCCATTTTCTGGAAGAGACCAAGGACCTATGGTGCAGCCTGGTATGTATACTGTAACGATGTCGAAGTTTCATGAAGGGAAGATGGAACAGATGGCAGAGCCTGTCCAATTTTTTATCAAGAGTCTGGATAACAAGGCTATTCCAGTCACGGACAGTGCTAAGAAGGAAGCCTTCCAAAAAGACGTCGCCGAGTTGAGCAGAAAAATACAAGGTGCAGGTCATATGATGCGAGAACTTAATAATCGTATGCGCCACATCAAAGTTGCGATAGAAAGAGTAGAGCAGCCTTCAGAAGATTTGTTGACCTCATACTATAGCCTAGATAAAAAGGTAAAAGACTTTACCAGAGAATACAGTGGTGATGCTATCAAGACCAGATTGGATATAGATCAGCCACCTACGCCAGCAGGCAGAATTGGCTGGATAAACTATGAACAGTCGAAGTCATCAGCTGATCCGACAGAGACACATTTGAGAAGTTATGCAATTGCTGAAGAAGAGTTCCAGCCCTTACTGGATAGACTTAAAGATATGATCAAAGTAGATCTGGAAAAACTTGAGCGGCAGCTAGAAAATGCAGATGCTCCATATACGCCAGGTCGTGCTATAAAGATGATAGAGTAAAGTCTTGTTAAGTTTAGTAAGTCAAAGATGGAATTGCTGTAGTTTTGAATTATGAAATGACAGTTGTTCTATCTTTGACTATTTTATTGATAACTAAGCACTGAGTTGTTTGTAAAGATGCTTGATGTTTCTGATTTCGTTTTTATTGAGTCTTTTTTCGTAATTGTCCATAGATTGGATTTCTTCCATAAGTTCGTTTAGGATGCTTAGGGCAGCAGACTCTCCTTCTGCCTCTTCTAGAAAATAGGCGTATTCTAACCTCTGCATATAATTGCAAAATTTGTGATCCATTGATTGGAATAATTTTCTTGCTTCTTCCTTATTACCTACTTTGTAAGTTGCCCAAGCAAAAGAAATTTTCTCATTTGATTTGTCAAAGTCTTTTTTGTCAGCTACTTTTTTTCCATAGTACACGACTTTCTCATAAGCTTGATTTTCGTAATGTGCGGTTATAAGGTTGGTGTTTAGTTTGAGGTCGTTTTGGTAATCACCTGTGTAGCAAGATTCTAGTATTTCTACAGCTCTATTGTTATTTCCAACCTTTATGTGCTCCTGAGCCAACTCCATTTTATTGGTATAGGTATCTGCGAATTTTACTTTTTGTTCCAGTTTGTTTATCGTGTAGTTGCTTACAAAGGTTTCCTTGATGCCTTCTCTAAGATTGTCTATATTATTGCGGCTATAAAAATGATGATAGAGGTAGATGCAACTGCCGATGAAAGGAAAAATAATTATGATCCAAAACCATTTTTGTTCTGACCTCTTGGAATAGGCGTGGTAAAGACAGAATAGCTGTATGCCTAGAATTAGTGGGTATAGTCTGATCATGGTATAACTATGGAACTTGTAAGTTAGTAAAAACTTGCTTAGCATATGTGAGCCTCTGAAACCAAATGTGGGAAAAATTTTATTGCTTAAGTTTTTCCTCGGAAAGTCGGATATATTCTTCTAGTAAATGAACGTTTTTTCCTGTTTGTGCTGCTTTCTTAAATTCAATAAGAGCTGCATCATATTCTTGTTTGTCGTAGAAGTATATACCTTTATTTCTAAACCCGTAACCATTAGTCTTATCGAGCTTAAGTCCTGTCTCAATATCTTCCAAACCTTGTTTCAAATCACCTAGTTTTATCTTGGACAATCCTCTATTGTTATATGAATAAGCGAAATTAGGTTCTAATTCTATCGTCAAATCAAAGTCCAAAATGGCTGCCTTATATTGCTTGATAAGATTATAAGTATACCCTCTATTGTTCAGGGTTATTGTATTGTATGGATTTAATTCTAATGATTTTTTAAAGTCAATTAAAGAAGCTTCGTAATCTTCAAAATGTGATTTTACTAAACCGGAGTTACAGTAATCATTGCTATCCTGTTTGTAATTATTTCCAATAATATCCATAATTGATGCTGCTTGTTGGTATTCCTGAATTTCCCAGTAGCAACTGAATAGTAAGTTTAATAATTCCTTATCCATTATTCCGCTTTCTAAGATGCTTTGAAATTCTTCTGCAGCTGCTTTATATTTGGAGTTATTGTAGAACTCCACTCCAAGAGTATAATTGTCAGGTAATTTTTTATATCTCAGTAAGTTGGTTAGATGCTGTCCATCATTATAACTAATCGTACCATCGTGTAAATGTATAGGACTATTGTTGGGAATTACATTATTGAAAAAATCCAAAACCGACGAGACCAGAAAAATGAGGCATATCCATTTTATTCCGCCATGAAAATCTAGCTTTAACGACAAATAGAAAGAAATAAATCCAAATAATAATGAGTTAATAGGTCCTCCAAGAACTATAATAATGTCATGGTTTAACGATCTCGTTCTTTCAGATGACATACATACCCCACTTGTCCAAAGTAGAAGGTTGTATCTAAAGTATATCTCTAGCCTTCCCAAAGTGAAATTTATACTGTTTTCTTTATTACCGTATGATCCAATATATAAAGTAACCTTTCCTTTTGTAAGAAACAGGGCAGGAATTCCATGCCCAAGTTCATGTATCATTGTAGTTAGTGGCCTCGCAATAATAAAACTTATGAAGACCATCAAGTAAACTGTCAGCAAGCTAAGCGTCATAGCCAGTATTATTACTATTACTTCTCGGAATAGTATTCCTGCAAAATAAAAAATGCTTTCTTCTTCTTCCCATCATCAGATAGCAATCCTTTGCGATTCCAGCCATCTTGGATAACAGGTAAGGGTCTGCGTGGAGAACGGAAATCCACGAGTATCCAGGGAGACATACCTCTGAGCTGTTCTACCTGTGAGAGCATCTCCAGAGATTGGATGTAGAGTTCTTCCTGAAATTCTTCTGTCCATCTTTCTTCTTTTCTGCCATGAAGACCTTGCTTGGCACCTCCACCGAATTCTGAGATAAGTACAGGTTTGTTTTGTTCTATGTGCCAGCTTATCTTTTCGCATTTGTCAGGGAGACCATCGTACCATCCTATGTATTCGTTAAAGCTCAATACATCTACTACCTCAGCGAAGGGATCATCTATAGTTCTTACAAATGGATTGTCTTTGTAATTTTTTTGCTCTAGTGCTGCACTGAGCAGTCTAGTTTGGTCCAGACTTCTAGCATGTTGGGCGAGTTTGTTTAGAAATATGTTTCTCGACTTACTAGTAGGAGTCTCGTTTGCCATAGACCAAATGATAACGCTGGCTCTATTCTTGTCCCGAGCAATAAGTTCAGAAAGTTGGTTTTGTGCATTGTCGTAAGTGTCGGCGTTATCCCATGATATCGTCCAGTAAACCGGATTCTCTTCCCATACTAAGATCCCCATTTTATCTGCCAGGCGTACCATATGTTCATTATGTGGATAATGCGCTAGTCTTACAAAATTACAACCCAACTCTTGTGCCCAGTCGAGTAGTTGTTTTGCATCCTGTTGTGAATATGCTCTGCCTCCTCGTATTGGATTTTCTTCGTGGATAGATATGCCCTTGAGGAAAATGGGTTCTCCATTAAGTAAGATGTCTGCGCCAGCTGTCTTTATTGTTCTGAAACCGATCTGGTCTGAAATATTGTCTGCTCCTGTACTTATAGTTAGGTCGTATAACTTAGGTTTCTGAGGAGACCAGTATTTTATTTTGTTAGATTGGAATTCAAAGCTTGCATTGCCGGTGCTATCTGTTTTTAATATTGTACTCAGATTCAGTTCAGGAATCTTTAGCTCAATGCTTTGGTCAGTGATCATAGCACCATTGAGGCTTATAGAAGCTGTGATAGCATTGGAATCATCAGGGTTCAGTTGTATAAAGTAATCTTGGATAAAAGTTTCTGGTGTTTCTACTAGTTTTACAGATCTGGTCAGACCACCATAATTCCACCAATCTGTATTTAGGGTAGGGATGCCATCTTTCTGTCTTTTGTTATCGACTTTGACAACAATAAAGTTCTCCCCCTCATTTACAAGTTCTGTGATTTCATAATTGAATGGTGTGAATCCTCCTATATGTGTGCCCAATTTATGACCATTGAAATAAGTTTCCGCTTTATAGTTGGCAGCACCAAAATAGACGAAGAGTCTTTTCCCTTCGGCCAACTGATAATCAAAACTTTTTTTGTGCCAGACAGTGCCTTCGTAATAGAGCAAGGCTTCCTTCTGACTGTTCCAGTCACCTGGTACTTGTATACTATCACATAGGTCAAAGTTGTATTCTAGGAGCTCTGAAGGCTCTGACTGTTTGGCATTTTTGAAGAAAGCATTCTTTGATGGATTTGTCTGTTTGTCAAAAGCTTGATACCTGTAATTGTAATAGCCGTTTTCGTAGGGGCCGATGATGTATTTCCAACAGACATCTAGAGAAGTCGTTTCTCTATTGTAGACATTCATGATAAGATCTTGGCTTTGTAAGAACAAGGGAAAGATAAATAGTGTGGCTATCACACTGCACATTATTCTAATCATGCTTGTCTATTTTATATGGACTCTATTCTGCGATTATTAATTGCAGTTAAATTACAAGAATAAATTTTGGAATTGACTTAAACTAAAAGTTTCTTCTAGATTAAGCTTTACGACGATTAGAGCTAATAGCTTCTACAAAAAAACTAATCAAAATCAAACTTCCTCCTAGCAAGGTCTTTCTGTCTGGAACCTCAGATAGGAACACCAATCCCATAAATATGCCATAGATGGGAATGATAGAACTTATAAGACTCACGGTAATAGCGGAATAATTTTTCAGACTATGTACAAGCAAAGTATGACCTATTGCGGTCGTCAGTAATGCTAAGCCAATAATAAAAGGCCAATCATGTGTAAACAAAGCTGTGCTCGATTTTATAAAAACATAAGGTAGTAACAAGATAGTCATAATTGCCAGCTGATACAGCATCATCACAGAACCATTATAATTGGACATGACCTTTCTTGTAAAGATATTTCTGAGGGCATAGGTAAGTGCAGATACAATCCCAAATAGGACTGCTACAAAAACATCATTACCCATATCTATAGGGGGAGATAATATGTATATACCCAACATAACCAATCCTGCCAAGCTTAAATGATATAGTCTGAATTTAGTACCCAAAAGAATGGGTTCTAGGATAGAGGTAATGGCAGGAAAAATGTGAAGTGTCAATATGGCAATTGCCACACTAGAGAGCGAAAGAGAATAGAAGTAAGTAATCCAGTGAATACCCATAAGAATACCACCGAGTAGAATGTATTTTTTATGCTCTGGAGCCTTAAGCTTGAGGCTTAGATTTTTGTATAATACATATCCTCCCAGTAGTATACAGGCCAAAAGACATCTGTAGAATATTGCCAACTCAGGCGCCATTTCTAAAGGTCTACCTAGTACACCTGAAGTGGCGATGAACAAGACACCTAGATTGAGGGCGACGAAGTTTTTGTACTGAGCTGATTTCAATAGCTGAGTTTAAAGCAAGTCATTCATTGCGGTCCAGACACTTTCGAGTATAATCTTTGATCCTGCTGCATTGGGATGGATGCCGTCTGCATTATTCAACTCTTTAATGCCAGCTACTTTGTCTAGGAAAAATGGTATCAGTTTGGCTTGGTGTTTAGCTGCTAGTTCTGGGAAGATTTTGTTAAAGTCTTTCTGGTAATCTTCACCCATATTGGTAGGAGACATCATGCCAGCTAGGACAATAGGGATGCCTGGATGTTTACTGCGGACTTTGATCATGATAGAGTCCAGATTTTCTTTCGTCTTACTGACATCCAGACCTCTAAGCATGTCATTAGCTCCAAGTTCTAAAAAGAATACATCTATTTTTTGCTTGAGGATCCAGTCCAGTCTATTGAGTCCACCTGATGTTGTTTCTCCACTGAGTCCAGCATTTACGACAATATATTCCTTGTCTAGGG
>CAYNJK010000116.1:0-9507 GCA_964397575.1 uncultured Saprospiraceae bacterium | reverse complement strand
ATAAATTAGAGGTCTTACCCTATGCTAAAATCGAGATAGCTTAGCAAATGCAAATCAGTTTACATAGAGTTCTGACCTGTGCGATTTATTAAAGAGCACTGTCAAAAAAAGAGGCTTTCTCGTCATGAGAAAGCCTCTTTTGGGAATCAGTATTTTCTAAATCTTATCCTCCGAAATCATCAAAAGCCACCTGATCTTCTGGGATACCCCAATCATCAGCCATTCTAAGAACACATTGGTTCATAATAGGCGGTCCGCAGAAATAGAGTTCTACATCTTCTGGTGCAGGATGCTTACTGAGATACTCATCTATTACAACCTGGTGCACATAGCCTTTAAAGCCATCTCCATTAGGATCATCTAGGTGTTCCTTGAGCACCCAGTTGTCTTCTGGCAAAGGGTTATCTAGAGCAACCGCAAATCTAAAATTAGGGAATTGCTTTTCTATTTGTCTGAACTCCTCTACATAGAACAATTCCTGCTTTGTTCTACCACCATAGAAGAAAGTTACTTTACGACCAGTTTTCAAAGTATGGAATAGGTGATAGAGATGAGATCTCATAGGCGCCATTCCAGCTCCTCCACCTACATAGAGCATTTCGTTCTCAGTTTCTTTGATAAAGAATTCTCCATAAGGACCAGAGATCGTCACTTTATCTCCTGGCTTCTGCGCAAATACATATGAAGAGCAAATTCCAGGATTGACATCCATCCATCCACCTTTTACCCTATCGAAAGGAGGTGTTGCTATTCTAATTGTCAAAGAAACGATGTTACCTTCTGCTGGGTGATTAGACATGGAGTAAGCTCTGAAGATCTCCTCGTCATTGACCATTTTAAGATCCCATAACTTAAACTTGTCCCAGTCTTTCTGAAACTTATCTGGAGAATCATGATAATCAGGATGCGCAGTTATATCTATGTCTTTTTTGTAATCTACTGTTGTAGGTGGTACGTCCACTTGTATATATCCGCCCGCCTGGAAATCTAGTGTCTCCCCTTCTGGCAATCTTACTATAAACTCTTTGATAAAGGTAGCAACGTTGTAGTTAGATACTACTTCACATTCCCACTTCTTGATACCAAAGATTTCTTCGGGGATCGCTATGTCCATATCCTCTCTTACCTTTACTTGGCAAGCCAGCCTCATTCCTTCAGCTGCCTCCTTTCTAGTAAGGTGATTCATTTCTGTAGGAAGGACATCTCCTCCACCTGCATGCACATGGCATTCGCACATCGCACAAGTACCTCCACCTCCACAAGCTGAAGGAAGGAATACATTACTATCCGATAGTGCAGAAAGTAGACTTACGCCTGGCTGTACTTTCAGTGGATTGTCTTTGTCTCCATTTACTATAATACTCACATCACCTTGTGGGATGAGTTTCTTTCTTGCAGCAATGAGCATGTAAGACAGAATGCAAATAACAAGTGTAAATGCAGTCCAAGTCCACAGATAAGGCATTATACCAGCTAGAATAATTAATATCATCTCTACCTAATTATTTTTCTTAATACTAAGTGTTATTTAAAAGGCTGCTGGATCTATACCCATCAATCCCATAAAAGCCATACCCATCATTCCTGTGAGTAAGAAAGCCATTCCAAGACCTCTCATAGGAGCAGGGACAGCTGAATATTTTATCTTTTCTCTGATTGCTGCAATAGCAATTATAGCAAGGAACCAACCGAAGCCGCCTCCTAATCCAAAGGCCACAGCCTCAGAAAAATTGTATTCTTTAGATACCATAAAGAGTGATCCTCCAAGAATCGCACAGTTTACTGTTATGAGTGGCAAGAAGATACCTAGTGAATTGTATAATGACGGAGAATACTTCTCCACCACCATCTCTACCAGTTGTACCATAGATGCGATAACTGCTATAAAGAGAATGAATCTAAGGAAGGTCAGATCCGTTTGGAATATACCGCCTTCTCCGAGCAACCAAGTATTAATGACCCAGTTGATAGGCATTGTAATTCCTAATACAAAGATGACTGCCAGTCCTAGACCAAAAGCTGTCTTTACTGTCTTAGAAACAGCCAAGTAAGAACACATACCTAGGAAGTAAGCTAAAGCCAGGTTTTCTATGAAAGCTGACTTGATGAATATATTTACTAATTCGCCCATTGTAATATGGTTATTGTCAAAAATTGAATAAAAGGACTTAAGAAATATCGACCAGCTTCGGATTCCAGGCTCTGTGTGCCCAAATCAAAACGGCAATAACAAACATCGCTGATGGGAAGAGTACCATAAGGTTATTGCCTTGATACCAACCGAACCATCTGCTATCCAAAGTATTTATCATGTATTCTGGTGCAGCACCGATAATCTTTGCTCCGAAGATTTCTCCTTTCCCGAAAAACTCTCTGAAGAATGCTACGATAAGTAGAATAACGCCATAACCTACCCCATTTCCAAGACCATCTAAGGCAGACTCATAAGGTCGATTGGCCATTGCAAAGGCTTCCAGTCTTCCCATAACAATACAGTTGGTAATAATCAGTCCAATGAATACTGATAGTTGCTTATAACTTTCAAAAGCATAGGCCTTGAGCACTAATTCTACTACAGTTACAAGGGTTGCAATAATGACCAACTGCACGATCATCCTTACTTGCTTTGGTATTCCTTTCCTCAGCGCTGAGGTAATGACATTGGCAAAAAGGCAAACAAAGACAACGGCTATTGCCATTACTGTTGCATTTTTCATCCCCGTGGTTACTGCTAGCGCAGAACAGATACCTAGTACCTGTACCGTAATCGGGTTGTTGTCATCTAGTGGGTCTGTCAGAAGGGCTCTTTCCTTCTTTCCGAATTTGACCGCTTCTTTTTTTGGTTCTACTACTGCTGTATCTGCCATAATAGTTTTATTTCTTTAGCTGTTAAGCTCTTTTAGCTTTTTAATGTTTTTAAGTACGGCTCATAGTCTATCAGATAATCCTCCAGCATAGCTGTAACACCATCACCGGTGATAGTCGCTCCTGAGATCCCATCTACTTCATAGACAGGGTCTTTTGCCCCACCCTTTCTGACATTGACTGCCTTGAACATATCTCCATCATATATCTTCTTACCTGCAAATTGCTTTACCCAAGCTTTATTGTCCTTGATCTCAGCCCCTAGACCTGGCGTCTCGGCTTTGTGATCAAAGGATACACCGGCGATCGTATTGAAATCTTCTTCCAAGGCTACACAACCCCATATTTCATCCCATAGCCCTTTGCCTCTGGCATAAAGGATATAGTACTTCTTACCGTCATCTTTTGTATACACAAAGAGAGGCAGCATTTTGTCATCCCCTTTCTTGTGCTCTTTAGCCATGTCTACATTGGCAGCGATACCGTCCATGTAACCCATAGCAGATACTTCTTCTGCTGTAAATAGTTTGCCTTCTTTATTAATTACAAACTGCTCTATTCTATTGGAAAATATATCTTCTACTTGCTCGTCTGTAATCTGACTATAGTCTAGACCCAAGTGATTAGCAATAGCGCCCAAAGTGGCTTTCTTGCTATACAGTGCTTCATTAGCATCATGACGAGGCTTTAGCATAAACTGCAACGTTGCCAGTAATAATGACACCACTGTGGTCATTACTAAAACAAAACCCATAACTGAACTGGTACTACGCATGTGTTACTTCTGTTTCTGAGTGAGCGGAATGTGAAGATATTGGAGCCGCTGAGGCTTTCATTCTTCGTTTCATATTGCCTTCTATCACATAATGATCTATTAGTGGTGCGAAGGTATTTAAGAATAAAATCGCTAGCATCCATCCTTCAGGATAGGCAGGATTTATAACTCTGATCAGCATACCTATCATACCGATAAGCAAACCATATATCCATTTACCTGCTGTCGTAGAGGCTGCAGTAACAGGGTCAGTCGCCATAAAGGCCATTGCAAAGAAGAAACTACCCATGTAGAATTGGTACTGCCATGGCACTGTCATAAATGGTGTTGCGCCCCAGGCATTGAGCATCAAGCCCATAATAGCAGCACCTATAAACATACTCAGCATGATTCTCCAACTGGCTATTCCTGTTGCCAACAAGATACCGGCACCTATGAGGATAAGTGGCTTAGATGTTTCTCCTATAGAACCTGGTATAGATCCCCAAAACATTTGTGATTCTGAAAAGGTAAGTGTTACGTTTTCCCAGCCTCCCTGATAAGCCAGAGCCATAGGTGTCGCCCCAGAGTAGCCATCTGCTACAACTGCGGAGGCACTAAAGGTGGACAAGTCCATCCAAGAGAATAAGCCATTGAACAAATTATGTGCCCAGCCGTAATCTACAGCTGCACCCGCACTTAGGCTTTCAAAACCTGAAACCCAAACTTCATCTCCTGAGATTGTAGTAGGATATGCAAAGAATACGAAGACTCTTGCAAGCAAAGCCACGTTCCATATATTCATACCTGTTCCACCGAAAGCTTCTTTTCCGAGAATTACTGCAAAAGCTACTGCCACAGCTAGTATCCATAGAGGAATATCTGGCGGCATAATCAATGGTATCAATGCTCCAGAGACCAAAAAGCCTTCTTCTATAGCATGCCCTTTTTTTGCTGCAAACCAGAACTCTATACCCAGTCCTACGACATGGGTTACAATAAATATTGGTAATAATTTAATAAGACCATGCGTCAGTTTCAGATGAAATGCCTCTAGAAAACCCAGATGCTCTCCCATCGCTACGAAGTGCTGATGGCCTATATTATAGGTTCCGAAAACATAGCATAGTTGCATGGCAAGTACGACCATGACCATGGTTCTCTTTAGATCCATACCATCTCTGATATGCACCCCACCTTTAGTCGTAGAATTAGGTGCATAGGCAAAAGTGAAAAACCCATCATACAGCGTATGTAGAAAAGGGCTCTTCTTCTTGTCTGGTTCTATCTTTTGTAAGAAACTAAGTAATCCCATGTACTTTATTTGGTTCTTGCAACTGTTGTTGCATTGCGTTTTTTAATTGTCTAATTCTTGGTTTGTTAAGCTTGCTCTCTCATCATATCCAGACCATCTCGTAAGATCTCCTGCAAAGGCATCTTAGATGTACAAGCAAATTCAGCTAATGCGATATCTTCTTCAGACAACTCATTGATCCCTAGACCTTCCATTCTTTCTATATCTCCAGCCATAATCGCCTTCATAAGATGTTGTGGCAGTATATCCATAGGAAGCATCTTCTCGTATTGTCCTGTAACAACAAAAGCTCTCTTCTCACCATGCGTATTGGTATTGCCTTCATACTCATGACCAGGCATAAGGAAACCAGGCATCGTCTTAGAGATAGATGGTCTAGGTGTCACTGGCAGCAACCAGCCAAAGAGTTCGTAATTGTCTCCTTCCTTAATAGAAGTCACTTGTGATACACCTGCACTGAGAAAATCATCTTCACCGACTGTTTTTCCAGAAAGTACATCTCCGAGTATAAGTCGCGTCGTCCCATCCTTCATATTGCCCTTAGTCAGTTCTGCTATGCTAGCACCTCCGTAGGTTTTTACGATTTTTGGCTCTTCGAACTGGCCTCCAACTAAAGCAACTAACTTAGAAGTATCATATCTACCTGAATTCATCAGTCTTCCTAGGATCAAAGCATTTTCCAAGGTAAGCGTCCATACAACTGTATTGTTTTGTATAGGTGCAGTATGATGCATCTGTACTCCCACATTTCCAGCTGGATGTTTACCTCGGAAATAGTGTTTTTCTGCTCCAGTAGCATTGGTTATAGCAGCATGTGGTGTTCCCTCTCTGCCGTCTATGCCCAAATAAACCTTGCCTGAGGTCAGTCTCGCTAAAGTATCTATTGCTTCTTGCAAGTCAGCAGCTCTACCATCCAACATCTGAGCACAATCCAATGCAAGAGGTGCTGTATTAAATGTGGAAATGAAAATATTAGCTGGTGTCTGAGCTGGATCAGCTACAGTATCAAAAGGTCTTTGATTAATCAACGTCCAAGCACCAGTTGCTTGTAGGTAGTTAACTATATCTTGTCGACTACTAGAATCTACATTGATTATCTCATTTTCTTGGTATCGCTGTTCTTTGTCAGCAAGGATTACTAAATGTGTAATGGCTCTTTTGGCACCTCTTCTTAGTTCTACTATTTCGCCACTTACTGGAGCTACATATTTAATGTCAGGATTGCCCTTATCATAAAAGATGGCTTCTCCAGCTTTTACGACATCACCTACTGCGACTTCCATTTTGGGAATAGGTGCTATTCCCCTGTAGTCTGTTGGTTTTATTGCATATCTACTGGCAGTACCAGCCACAATAGGACCAGAGGCAGCGCCTGCTAGTTTGATATCATGACCTGCCTTTAGGTTATGAAATTTGCTTTTGTCTGCAAATTTTGGTGCTGGTTTTCCGAAAATGTCGCTAAAATTGGGGAAGATACTGAGGTTATTTTTCCTAGTATCGATACCCTGCTTCTTAGCTTCTATTTGGATGAGATTGTCAGAGACAGATAGTACTGAAGAAAGGATAAGTACTACTGAGATCAAAAGTAAAGCTGCTATTAGCATACTATATATGAATTACTTGGTTTGATTAGCTTCTGAAGAGGTTGAAAAGCCTGCAAATCAAGCCCTCTCCAAAAATTACCGCAAATATATAACTCTTTTATATTTGAATAGGTCTGGCCAATAGCTGAAAACTCTAAGATATTATTTAGATTTTGTCTAGATAACGTGGAAGGTTTCGAGGTTTGAAGGTCTGAAGGCATGAAGGTTAAGTGCTCCCATACAGAATGGTTGAGACTAAAACACAGCGAAAATTACATGACACCAAGGGCTTTTAAGGTATCCACATCTAATTGGCCTATAGGTAAATTGTTGGTTTTTTGATACTTTATCAAAGCTGCCTTAGTCTTTGGACCATTCTTATTGTCGGGGATGCCCACATTATAGCCTTTTTCATTTAGAGCTATTTGGACTCTTTTTACTAGATTACTATATCCAGGAGCTGTTTCACAGAGGACTTCTCGCCACTCTGTAAATCCTCCAACTGATTCTAATCTTTGTACTGGCAGTTCGATTTCATGATAGTCTTTGATAAGAGTTGTATCGGTAACTATGTATACAGTTTCTATTTCTGCAGGCGTTTCCTCTAGGCACCAAACTAGACAATCATTAGGATCTGCCGACAAACAGTTTTTATCTGCCTTCTTCTTGACCCATTTCGTTGTAGCAGGTGACAGTTCTATGTTCTTCCTTTTGATTCCCTTTTGTTTGGGGTTATCGCCTATATATTCTAGATAATATTCATCTTGGGTTACATACTCGTTCTGAATTAAGCATCTGGCATAACACATACCAGGTTCATTAGGTCTAACAGCGTCCCTGTCATAGCTGTAAGAGTCATAGCTATAAGAATTGTCATGACCATATTCTTCCCATTCCAGGTTCTTTATGGCTGTACAGGATGAGAAAGCCAAGAATAGCAAGAAGGCTAAAAGCAGCTTGGTTAAGACATCAACTAATGCAGGCATATTAAACTATTTAGGATTATCTGACGAAGTTATCTGCACTAAAAATACTTCATTCAAAGTTAGATCACTTAACGAACCATATTTTGATCTTTCAACAAAAAAAATCCGCACCACCTAAAAAGGCAATGCGGATTACATGAGTTTCAATCAAAGTTACCTTAGGTGTATCATCTTTTGAGAAGCAGCGCCATAATCAGTATCCAATTTGTAATAAAGGACACCATTATCAGTAAGTTCGTCACTGTTCAATAAGATTGAATTAGTACCACTTTCGTATTTATTTCTTTTTCTAAGGATTTCTCTGCCACTTACATCGTAGACCGTCAGTGTGACAAAAGAACTTTCGGGAAGACTGAATCTGATCTCTGTTTTATCAGTAAAAGGGTTAGGGCTATTTTGATGAAGTTCAAAAGAAGCAGCTTCCAGCTTTTCAAAACTTAATTCCAATGCGACAGTCTCCGTTGCTGACACATAGGCTTCTGAGTTTATTGCCGCTTCCTTGACAAATAGATTGTCACTTAGTTTTCCCGACTTCTTAACTATAAACTCTAGTTCGAACAAGACTTCATCTTCAGCTATACTCTGAGCCAGAGCTTTGTTCCAACTCAAGGTCATCTCACCTTCAGAGAGATTAAGTATACCAATATGGGAATCAGTGATATTTATCGCTCCTTGTTCTACCCTATCAAATTCCAAAGCAGCAGGATCAAACCCGAAAGTAGTTTGCAGTCCCATTAAATGAGTATTACTCTTGGCGTATATAGGAATCGTTACAGTTCCACCTTTTACTAAGTACTGATCAACTGTTACTAAGTCCAAGGTCAGAGCAGACCTTCTATTTACTGTACTTATTGTGGAGTTTACATCCCCTATCTTTACCCCTATAAAATCCAAATCTGTTCTGTGTTCACTGGATTGAGCAACTCGAATATTTTCATATAACTCGGTTATCGTATGAGCAGATAAGGCCGACTTCTTTTCGAAAAAACGGTAACTATAATTAGCTGGAAATTCAGTATAAATACCTAATATTAATTTTCTCAGTTCTACTAAATCCAGCCCATCTATCTGGCCATTATTATTTATATCTGCTGCAACAAGGTCTAATGGATTGTCTAATAATTCCAGACCCAAAATATGTCGTTGGATTCTTATTAGATCTATTGTGCTCACTCCTTCTAAGTGATTCTTATCTTTTTTTGCTGAGAACTGGTAATCAGCATATTCCGAACTATTCCCAAAAGCAAAACTTCCATTTGTGGCTGTTATTGCTTCTGATATCTGATCATTACCAATTGCACTGATATTGACCTCTGTCATTTCTCTTTGGTTTCTAAGCTTTACAGTACCTGCAAGTAGTCTACTGGCACCAGTAGGACGGCAGCCGCCAAAGAGCTTAATATTTTCTATGTCGAAAGCAGAAACGCTGGAATTATTTCCTATCAGACAATAGCCTAGAATTTGTATTTCCAAATTTGTTTCGGAGTTGATACTAAGTCTATCCTCCAACTGAAATTCCATGTTGGACCATTCTGTAGACGTATTAAGTTCTGTCATCAAAAAGACTTGCTCGCCATCTGCAACGATCCTTACTCCGAATTTTGTGGGATAATTATTGAGCCCTGTAGAATGTGACCACTCATAGAATTCTGGTGCCATTTGTGCAAAGGTCAATCTGGATAGAAATACTTCCGCATTGATTTCTGGCCTAACGGCCACAGCGATACGGCCAGCCATTGGCGAACTGGGAACAAAAGCACATCCTTCTTCTGATGAAATACATATTGCTGATGTGCCATCCAGCCCCTCGGTACAGGAATGTTTATTAACTGTAGGATTGACTCTAAAAAAATCGGAAGCCACTATAGTTGCGCAATCTAGTTCATCAGGATAATTTGGCTCAAATTCCGAGTAGTCATGAGCGCCTAGAGTAACTGAAGAATTACAAACATCAAAGTTGTAATAAAGCAAACAACTCTCTTCTGCAACGTTTACAATACATAT
>CAYNJK010000115.1:0-9532 GCA_964397575.1 uncultured Saprospiraceae bacterium | reverse complement strand
AGCAAAAATCTATGTTCGGCAAACCTTGTTACAACTATGGCCGCAAGCCGTTTATAATGTTCTTTGATGACGAACTAGTCTGTAAGCTTTTCGACGAGATCCGAGAAAAAGCCATCCAGCTCAAAGGAAGTTCCTTGTTTGACCCTAGTGGGAAAGGGAAGCCGATGAAAAACTGGATACAATTACCTTTTACACATAAGAAAAAGTGGGAACACTATGCACAAAAGGCTTTCGCTTTCGTACAAGCTGAAAGCGAAGCCAAGAAGAAATAATAATGATTGGAAGTGTATAATACTAGAATAAAATATTGTTTTCTCTTATTAGACCTACCACGGTTCCGATAACAAGGACTACCATAAGGCAAAGAAAGTTTAGCTTAAGATGTAATCCACCGTTGTTTGAATTCTTGTAAACTCTCATGATTATGCATTTACAACTCTAACGAACTTGTTATCAGTTGCTGTTCCGCATAACTCAGATTCACGACTAAGCTGGATGAAAATCCGACCAAAGTAGTCGGACAGAGAAAAGATATGTTATAAGTTCCTAGTAAACAAGCCCTTGTCATCTATCATATAAATCTTATCCTTACTCATGCAAAACCCCCTGACTTGCGACTGTAGTGTAGTGATTTCTTGACTAGGTTCCTGAAACTGGACAGCTGTAGAGTAAGAATAGAGCTTATTGCCGCTTTTGTAGATGAGAAATCTTGCTGTAGCAATAACGCCTTGATTCTGTAGAGGTATATTCTCTTGCCAGACACCAAACTCATCAAATACTTTAAGCCCGTTCTCATCATAGACATAGACCATACCATTGGCTACCAGAATATCCGGAATGAAAGTATCCGAAAAACCATAGCTAAATAGCTCATTAGAACTCAACTGGACCTGACCTGCTGTATTCACTTTGCGGAGTCTGACATTGACTGGATCATAAAACCAGATCTGATTGTCTCTGGACAAGGCGATGCCTTGCACATCCCAGTATCCCAGAGCTTCCAAGTCGAGTCGATTGATTTCGGATAGGGTATTGTCTAGAAAAACGACCTGATAGAAGTCGCCATAATGGACCAGTATCTTTTGGGGATTGCTTACATCCAGTTTGGTTATGTCTCCTAGACGCCTATTGGAATAGCGGAATAGTAACTGCTTGTCTTTGTACTGGAGTATCTCATTGTTTTCTGTTACTACGTAGAGGTGATCTAACTCGTCATAGTTGACATACTTGTAAGCACCGGTGAGTAGATAGCTTTCCTCAGTCTGAATGACGCTATTGTCTACAACGGCTTTTTTGGTCTGGCAAGAACTCAGTTGCCAAGTAGCCAAGACGATAAAGATGATATATAAGCTGCTGCGCTGCATTTACTCAAAAGTTTTCAGTTCTAGTATTCCATTGCGAAGTACTGCGTAGCTGTTATGGTCTATCCAGTCTCCACAGTTAATATAACGTGAACTGCCATTACTTAGCTTATAATCGATGGGTAAATGTCTGTGACCGAAAATGAAAATGTCTACAGCTCTATTGCTGAGTTCTGTCTCGCAGTATTGTACCAACCATTCTTTTTCTGGATCTGTGAAGGGCGGACTTGCTGATTCTGCTTCTCTGGATTTATGACTGAATTTCTGCATCAGTGCGATACCCAGATTGGGATGTAATCGAGCGAAAAGCCACTGATTAATCTTGCTTGCAAATATGCGTTTTATAAACTTATAGCCATGATCACCAGGTCCTAAACCATCCCCATGTCCCAGCACAAAAGTCTTGCCTTGGAGTTGTCTTTCTATTGGACCACGATAAATCTGTGCGCCTACTTCTTTTTCCAAATAGTCAAACATCCACATATCGTGATTGCCGGTAAAGATGTGCACAGGTATCTCTCTGTCTGTAAACTGAATCAACTTAGCCAGTAATCTGACAAAGCCTTTGGGTACTACCTTTTTGTATTCAAACCAGTAGTCGAAAAGATCACCTAGGAGGTATAAGGCTTGTGTATCATCTATGATGCTGTCCAGCCAGCTGACGATTCTTTTTTCTCTCTCAGAGCTTGCCCCATTCTTATCTAGGCCAAGATGGAAATCGGAGGCAAAGTAAATAGACTTGGACATTAAGTTAGAATCCTTAATCGCTGATTAATTTTCTACAAAGCGTTCGTCGGTGGCCATCTGTACGCCGCAATTACTGCAGGTTCTCAGGTCCGAAGAGGCATAGTAATCCTTAAATCTAGGAAGAAAATCCTTTTCGATATTGGTCAACTTGAAGTAAGATTCGTGCAGTTTATTATTGCAATTGTCACAGTACCACTGTAGGCCATCTGTTTCTGTACCTGTTCTCTTCAGTTCCACGACTAGACCTATACTGCCCTCAGATCTCATAGGTGAGTGGGGCACTTTGGCAGGTAAGAGGAACATCTCGCCCTCTTTTATGGGAATATCTACAGCTTTGCCATCCTCTTGTATTCTGACGACAATATCTCCTTCCAGCTGATAGAAGAGCTCTTCCGTTTCATTGTAGTGAAAATCCTTTCTAGCATTGGGACCGGCGACAATCATGACGACATAGTCACCTGCATCTTTGTAGAGGTTTCTATTACCGACTGGAGGTTTTAGCTCGTGTCGATGCTCGTCTATCCATTTTTGTAGATTAAAGGGTCTCGATATGGGCATATGGTAGATTTAGTTGAGACAAGATAACCAACTTAACCAAAAGAAGAAAGTAAGTCTTATCCAGGCTTTTTCTGTAGCCAGCATATCACTAACTTAAATGGACCTCTACAGCACCTCCATCATGTTTTTCCAGTACAAACTGTACACTGCTCCTTATACCAAGCATATGTAGTACTTCTTTTTTCAGGACGCCTGTGCCTTTGCCATGGATTACGGTGAGGTATTTGGCGCCAGCTTGTTCTGCTTGGTCTAGGTATTCGGCAAGCTTACTCAACTGATATCTAAGTATAACAGTAGCAGGCTGAGTAGTCATTTCCGGTGCCAGTGCCTCTATGTGAAGATCAAGAGTAGTGACAAAATTGTGAAAATCGAGCGGTTTGCTAGGCTCTTCAGACAAATCAATACTAGGCACCACATCCGCTTTGTCAGTGCATAAGTCAAGGTTGTCGGCACTCACTAACAGGATCTTATCACCAACTTTGACCCTAGCCTTTTGGCCAGATGTACCTTGAAAAACCCCTATTCTGTTGCTAGACAACAGTAAGAGTTTGTCTCCAATCCATAGTTCTTTAAGGTCTACCATAGGCATAAAAAAATCCCACCTAAATAGGCAGGATTTCTTTTTTGGTTTATGAAACTCCTTTTTGGGAGTGGCATAAAATTAACATAAATTCCGAAAACGAATTCGTTTGCACTAACTTATTCAAATTCTGTTTTTCGGGATAAAAACATTAGCTATCTCCTAAACGATATTGTAAGGCCTTTTGCTGTCATTTAGCTATTGTCATTACGTGACATTTAGCTGAAGTCCTATAATAGAAGCTATATTAGCTGATAAATATTCTACCAATTTAATCTATAGTTGCATGCCTTATCCTGTAAAAACAATGGGAATATTGACCTCATTAGCTTTACTCACTGTGATTTTTTCCTTTACAGATCCCCCTGAAGCAGATCTTCTGAAACAACGCAGAGCTGCTACAATAGAAGCAAAAATAGATAGCTTGATCGTTCTTATGTCCTTGAGAGAAAAGATGGGGCAGACAGCACAGCGAGGAAAGTCCAGCAGAGTAAAGGAATTGCCCTCAGCACTTAAGGCTGCCGTAAGACGCGGAGAAGTAGAGTAGAATTTGCAAGTGGAATTAAATTTCAGTCCATTTCCTGTCCTTCAGACCGAAAGACTCAGGCTGAGGCCCTTAGCAGAAGCTGACGCCAATTTTATCTATAAGTTGAGGACAAATGCACATAACAATCGATATCTGGATTTACCGATGCCAGAAAGGGTGGAGGATTGTATGGCACATGTGCACAGAATACAAAAAGGCATCTCAAGTAACCTGCATATTTATTGGGCTATAGACCTGCTCCAAAATCAAGATATCATAGGAACCATATGTTTATGGAACTTTGATCTTGGTCGTGCAAGTGCGGAACTGGGATATGAGTTGTCAGAAACCCATCAAAAGAAAGGCTACATGACGGAAGCATTGACGGAAGTGATAAGCTATGCTACAGCAGACCTAGAACTGAAAGAACTAGAGGCCTATACCCATGAGAATAATGATGCATCTACCAAGCTACTGCTCAGACAAGGATTTACGCATAAGGGTTATCAAGAAGAGAAACATTCTAGGACACAGCAGGCTTATCGTTATGCGATCTATTCGAAATCTTGGTGATCCCTGGTAGTTCTAAATAAGATGCGGAGATTAAAAACAAATAGAAGGACGGCAACTGCTAGCCAGATGTACATCCATATATTGGCAGGGATAAATACCATGACCTCTTCGTAAGCCTTTAGATCAGATTTTGGACCTACATTAAAATCCTGAATAATGTACAAGACACTGGCTAGGCCCAAAAACATGAGTATGTCTCCACCCCAATCTGTCCAAAGAAGAATGAAAATTAGAAAGGCAGAAAAACCTACCAAGACACAGGTTGTAAACATAGAGTTGTACCAATAAAACCCTGTCACCAACATAGAGGCTATGACAATCGCCAACATAGGTTTGACCAAGACTTTTGCGCGAGCGCCCACAAGAAATAGGATATTGCCGAACAAGGCACTCCCTAGATAACCACCCATGATGGTGATAGGCCTGTTGCCATTTGCGGTACGTGTCCACCCACTGCCGTCTGCATTAATCTGTACTTCTTCTACCCAGCCACCTGTAATAACTGCTCCGATAGCATGGCCAAATTCATGCAGGAAGGTGACAAATAAGCGTATAGGATACATGATTTTTCTTCCTATATCTCCACCATAGTAAGTCAGTCCGAAATAGAAGCCGAGCATGATAAGTATACGCAGTAGAAGTTTGCCTTTCATGATTCTAAGATAATTGGAATTATCTATTCGTGCTTAGATATTGGATAAGCAGAAAATAGCTCATCAGGGCTGAGAGTGCTCGGTTGTTAATTCACCAGCAATTATGCTAGGATTCTACACTATTCATTAACTTTCCTCAAAATTTGAACAAATGGGCATATTCGATGTATTCGGAGAAATTATAAAGCAAGTATCTAAGAAGAACAAAGAAGACGACAAGGTCAAAACTGCAGACCCTGTGGTGTTCGATGAAGTAAAGAAAAAATTGGAAACAGTAGAAGCCAATATTCCGTCTGGTGGGAGAAGGGCTGATGTATATAGAGATTATCAAGAAAAAGTCCGTGAAGCGCAGCGAGAAAACGAAGCCAATCCTGAAGTAGAAACAGCAGACAGTACAGTGTTTGACGATTTGCTGGCTGAGATAAAAAAGATGCAGGAACAAGACCAACAAGGACAATCAGAAATGCCGCAGCCTACTCATGAAGCTCCTGTATATGTACCACCGATACAAAGAGGTCCTCTAGAATCTCAGACCCAACCCAATATTCCCTCACCTAAGGCACCCAACTATGGTTCTCAAGCGATGACAAACAGCCCTGGATCTCTAGCTCTGAGACAAGCTCCAGATATGGGCGCACAACAAATGAATATCAGAGTGCCTAACAAGTCTCTGCTTAATATTCTCGAGTATTCAGAAAACGCGATAATCCTGGATGGAAAGCGAAGCAGATTTGTACTGGTAGAATATCAGGGGCAAAGGGGATGGATCTTAGAAAGCTATCTTAATTTCAACTAGGTAGACGCAAACCCCTCTTTTGCAAAAACAATTCACCAAAAACATACTGATCCTTCTAGGGATTAATCTCCTTATAAAACCCCTCTATGTCCTAGGGATAGATGCTCAAGTCCAAAATCAGTTGGGTGATGAGACCTATGGATTGTATTTCGCCTTATTTAATTTTTGTTTCCTGTTTCAGATTGTTCTGGATATGGGCATACTGAACTACAATTCCAAAGAAGTCGCCGGCAACAGAACTGCTGTAAAGGAGCATTTTTCTAAGGTCCTAGGAACAAAGCTCATGCTCATATTGGTATTTATGGTTGCACTGGTACTGGGTGCGCTGTCACTGGGTTATGAGTTTTCTGTGTACAAGACCTTATTTGGCCTGGCCGTCATAATGAGTTTGCAATCTTTGCTGGCCTATCTGAGAAGTCATTTTTCTGCCCTCGGGTTTTTTACAACAGATAGCTTATTGTCTGCCTTAGATAAGCTATTGATGATTATAATTTTAGGCTTCTTTCTGTATTATCTGAAAGAGATTTCTATAATGAAATTTATCTATGGTCAGATTGCAGCCTTATTGATAGCAATAGCCATTGTTCTAATCACCTTAGGAACCAAGTTTCGTCTATCCGTAAAGTTTTCTTTGAAGGAATCTAGTCAGTTATTAAAGCAGAGTTTCCCTTTTGCCCTAATATTTATATTGATGGTGCTGTATACAAGGATGGACGGAGTTATGCTAGAAAGACTATTGGATGACAATGCTAAGCAAGCTGGAATCTATGCTAAGAGTTACAGACTTATGGATGCAGCAAATCTACTTGGCTACCTATTTTCTATGCTGCTCCTACCTATGTTTGCTAACAAATTATCAGAGAATAAAACAGTCAATCCTCTCGTCAACAGCTCTACCGCAATGTTACTGACCTGCTCCACCATTCTTAGTATGGTCGCTTTCTTCTATGCTGAGGAATTGATGACATTAATATATTCTGATCTTAGTGCAACGCATATAATGGTTTTTAGATATCTGATGGTCGTATTTTGGTTTATGAGTATCGCCTACATTTTTGGTGCTCTGATACTTGCTAAAGGGGAGACTACCCAGCTAAATATTGTCCTATGTCTAGGCATAGTTATCAATCTGGTATCGAATATATATATGATACCGAGAGAAGGTGCCTTAGGAGCTGCAAAGGCAACCTTGATTACCCAAAGTTTTGTTTTTTTTGGCCAGTTTATGATTGCAAAAAGAAAGTTTACTCTCAGATTTCCAGCTACTTACATATTCAAGGTGGTTATATTTATGCTTTTATGTTTTGCTTTGCTCTATATATTCTCTCAGAAAGTGACGATTTTGTGGACTTTAGAGATCATTGTAGCATCAATTATCTTGATAGGAATTTCAATTTTATTTGGTTTCTTCCGTTTAAATCTAGCTAACGAAAACTAACTAAGGTCCAAGCTATCCAACCATGAATCAAAACGAGAGCCTAATAGCTGTATGGTCGCTTTCTTCTATGCTGAGGAATTGATGACATTAATATATTCTGATCTTAGTGCAACGCATATAATGGTTTTTAGATATCTGATGGTCGTATTTTGGTTTATGAGTATCGCCTACATTTTTGGTGCTCTGATACTTGCTAAAGGGGAGACTACCCAGCTAAATATTGTCCTATGTCTAGGCATAGTTATCAATCTGGTATCGAATATATATATGATACCGAGAGAAGGTGCCTTAGGAGCTGCAAAGGCAACCTTGATTACCCAAAGTTTTGTTTTTTTTGGCCAGTTTATGATTGCAAAAAGAAAGTTTACTCTCAGATTTCCAGCTACTTACATATTCAAGGTGGTTATATTTATGCTTTTATGTTTTGCTTTGCTCTATATATTCTCTCAGAAAGTGACGATTTTGTGGACTTTAGAGATCATTGTAGCATCAATTATCTTGATAGGAATTTCAATTTTATTTGGTTTCTTCCGTTTAAATCTAGCTAACGAAAACTAACTAAGGTCCAAGCTATCCAACCATGAATCAAAACGAGAGCCTAATAGCTGTCATAGCCCTATTGTATAAGTGGAAAAAACACATTCTGGGGGCTTCCTTTTTAGCTGCAGTCATTTGTGCAGCAGCATCATTGACCTTACCCAATTATTTTGCATCTCATACTTTATTCTATGCAGCAAATCCCGACCTAGCTGCACCGATGCCAATTTCAGAAAGTTCTACTAAGCGATTTGTATTTGGAGATGATACGGATCTCGACAGGCTATTTTCTATCTCCAAATCTTCCATTGTCCTCACAAAGCTCAATGAAAAGTATAATCTCTATGAGCACTATGGTATAAAACCAGATGCGCCATTGGCAGAGCATAAAATGAATCAAAAATTCAATAAACTATACCAGGTTACCAAGACCAAGTACGACGCCATAGATCTTTCTGTAGAGGACATAGACCCAGTATTTGCAACCTCCATGGCCAATGACGCAAGAATCATAATAGACCAGCAAGCACAGAAGCTTATAAAAGAGAGTCAGAGAAAACAATTGAGTTCGTTCAATTCTACAATTGATTCCAAGCAGAGAGAATATCAGCAATTGCTGGACAGTCTCAATGTGGCGAGAACTAAATACAACATCTTTAGTACAGATGCACAGGGAGAAGCCTATGGAAGCAGTATGGTCGAAGTAGAGGGAAAGCAGCTGAAGGCAGCTGGAACACTGTCTTATCTGAAGCAAATAGGCGCACCCAGTGATACCATCGCAAAAATGGAAGCACTTAAAGTCGGTCTGGACAAACAGTTGGACAAACTAAAAAAGAATATCCAAAATTATAATCAAGGATATCCACTCGTGAAGAATCTGGAAAGGGTCACACGAGATTTTTCTGCCTCACTCAATATCGATAAAACCAGGGTAGCTGCCTTACAATCCACTTATGATGCCAACATAACTGCTATTCATATCATAGAAGAAGCAGCTGTTCCTCCATACAAGTCTCGCCCTAAGAGATCTATTATGGTCATCGGTGTTGCCTTTCTAACTTTTGTATTGATGTCTTTGTGGGTCATACTGAGGGACCAGTTCAAGAAAAACAATTGGAGAGAAGCATTTAAAAATGTCTAAGGCTCGAGAATTAAAATTCACAGAGCAAAAGGCTTTTTGGTTATTTGCAGGATTGAGTTTGCTGGCTTTTGCCTTAAGTATAATCCTGAGCAATCCCATTCCGATGACTGTCCCCTTTGGTATTTTATTTTTGGCTGGGGCCGTCTTGAATCCTAAGTATATTATTTATCTTTTTTTTGCCATACTTCCATTCTCTGTAGAAATTCAATTTGGTAGTCTAGGGACAGATCTGCCTTCAGAGCCATTGATGTTGTTTCTGATGGGAATTTGTCTGGTCCTATTTGTTACGAGGAGTCATACACTAGCTAAGTCATTCTTTATTCATCCCGTCAGCCTTATTTTTGGTTTGCATCTCTGCTGGATATTCTTTACCAGTTTATTTTCTACTGTTCCCTTGTTTTCTTTTAAATATTTCCTGGCAAAGTTGTGGTATGTTCTACCATTTTTCTATTTGCCATTATTGGTGATGAAAGAGGAGTCAGGTTTCAAAAGGATTTTTCAGTTCTTAAGCTTAGGTCTTTTTCTTGCCATAACCTATGTGATGCTTCGCCATGCAGCTGCAGGCTTCTCTTTTGCCAGTTCCAATGTGGTTATGCGACCTATATTTCGTAATCATGTAAAC
>CAYNJK010000114.1:0-9601 GCA_964397575.1 uncultured Saprospiraceae bacterium | reverse complement strand
AGAAGATGCTAATGAGGAGGAAATAAAAGAAAAGCTCAAAGATGCTCTGGAAGAATCCAAGAAAATACAAGAGCAGCTGAAAAAGCTGAGAGAGAAAATGCTCCAGAAACAAGAGCCTACTTGGGAAGACAAGAAGGAGCTGGAGAAGCTGATGGAAAGACAAAAGCAACTTCAAGAAGAACTGCAAAATGCTAAAGAAACCTTCGATGAGAATCTTAAGAATCAGGAAGAATTCTCTGAGCAGAAAGAAGATATTCTAGAAAAACAAGAGAAAATCCAGGAACTGTTTGAAGAAGCTCAGAACGATGAGACGATGGAACTGATGGAAAAGATTCAGGAACTCATGGAAGAGCTCAATAAGGATGAGATGCTCGAGAACATGGAGCAGATGCAGATGAATGAAGAAGAGATGGAAACAGAGATGGACAGACTCATGGAGCTGTTTAAAAACTTGGAGGTAGAGAAGGAGATGCAGGACATGATAGAGAAGCTAGAAGAGTTGGCTGAGAAGCAAGAAGAACTGGCAGAAAAGACTGAGAAAAAAGAAGAATCCCAGGAGGAACTCCAGAAAGAGCAAGAAGAACTCAATGAGGAAATGGAGAAATTGGAAGAAGAGATGGAAGAACTCAAGGAAAAGAACGAAGAGCTCGAACGACCAAAGGATATGGGTGAGGACAACGAAGAGCAGATGGATGATATCCAGGAAGATATGGAGCAGAGTTCTGAGAAAATGGAACAGCAGGATAATCAGGGCGCTTCACAAAAACAAAAAGACGCTGCAAAGAAGATGAAAGAGATGTCTGCCGGTATGGCTGGAGCAATGCAGTCTGGCGAGCAGCAAGCGATGGAAGAAGATATCAAGGCTCTGAGACAGCTATTGGAAAATCTGGTGACACTTTCTTTTGATCAGGAAGATCTAATCAATAATATCAAGCGGACACAAATCAATACTCCTAAGTATGTCAGACATATTCAGGAACAGTTCAAGCTGAAAGACGATTTCAAACTTATACAAGATAGTCTGGAAACCCTTGCTAAGCGTAATGATAAGATCCAGGGCTTTGTTACTGAGAAAGTTGTAGAAGTCAAGAGTAATATCGTGGAAAGTATCGACCAGTTGGAGGAAAGACGTAAGCCAGATGCTGAGACCAACCAGAGACATACAATGAAAAATGTCAATGACTTGGCATTAATGTTGAGTGAGTCTATGGAACAAATGCAGCAGCAGATGTCCGGCATGATGGCAGGAAGTCAGATGTGTAACAAGCCAGGAGGCGGTGGCGGCAAGCCAAGCAATGTGCCTATCG
This sequence comes from uncultured Saprospiraceae bacterium, assembly GCA_964397575.1. Lineage (GTDB taxonomy): Bacteria > Bacteroidota > Bacteroidia > Chitinophagales > Saprospiraceae > RFSX01. Next base: position 8,294 of record CAYNJK010000114.1, on the reverse strand, counting down.
ATAAGATCACCCAAGGCCAAGGAGATCTAAATGAACAAATGAAGAAGATGGCCGGCGAGAAAGGCAAGGACGGGAAAGATGGTAAAGGATCAGGCGGTGATGCTAAAGATTTTGCCAAAGCAGCTGCCAAGCAAGCAGCACTAAGAAGAGCACTAGAAGGCCTCCAAAAAGAGAAATCAGAACAAGGTCAAGCCTCGGAAGAATTGCAGCAAATGATAGATGCAATGGATAAAGTAGAGACAGATCTTGTAAACAAAAAACTAGATAATCAGTTACTTCTAAGGCAGCAAGAAATTCTAACTAGATTGCTGGAAGCAGAGAAAGCGGACAAGCAACGAGACAAAGACGAAAAGCGAAAAGCAGAATCAGGTAAGGACTATAAGAAAGAATTACCACCTGCCTTACAGGAATACTTAAAGGAAAGAGAAGCAGAGATAGAAATGTATAAAAAAGTATCTCCTGCACTGAGACCATTTTACAAGCAATTAGTAGACGAATATTACCGTGCCCTCAAAACTCAATAGATAACGATTTTTTTACTATCCCATTTTCATTAAAATCTAACCAATCTACTATGCACCACGATCAGCTGATGCTAAAACTGAAATCCACTCCATGTCAAGTGCAGTGTATAGAAACCTATGTGGCACGCCTAAAGGCCACATGTAAGTTTACTCAGGAAGTGTACGATAATATATTAATCTCTCTTACCGAAGCAGTCAATAATGCCATTATACACGGTAATAAAGAAGATGTAAACAAGTATGTCCGTGTCAATTGTGAAGAAAGTAAGGAAGAACTCATCATAAGGATCTCAGATGAAGGCAAAGGTTTTGACCCTCAGGAAGTTGCTGATCCGACCTTGCCGCAAAATCTGGAGTGCTGTGGTGGAAGAGGCGTATACATCATGAAACAACTGTCTGATAAAATTAATTTCTTAGACAGCGGTAGGACTGTAGAGATGAGATTCAGAACTGCTTAGCCAGACCCGTTTTGGAAAAACAGATAGTCCGTCCTATAGTTACTTTTACTAGCGAACAGATAGATTTCCAATTAGATAAGGTAGAGTCAGTCACAAACTGGCTTCTGAATATAGCTAAAGCAGAACTCAGAACAGTAGCCCAATTGGAATATATTTTTTGCTCTGACAATTACCTTCTGGAGGTCAACAAGCAATATCTTGACCACGATTATTTTACTGACATTATTACCTTCCCATTACAGGACAGTCCTCTGGAGGCAACCATCATGATAAGTATAGAGAGAGTCAGGGAAAATGCCAAAATTTATAAAGCAACATTTAGCAATGAGCTGCATCGGGTTATGGTCCACGGTCTGCTGCATTTATTAGATTACAAAGACAGCACTAATGAAGAAAAAAAACAAATGCGAACTAAAGAAAATGACTGCCTTGCTCAGAGGATTTTTGTTTAGTTGTTTGTTGCTGGTTTTTGCGCTGTCTCCTTTGCAGGCTCAGGAAATACCTGTTTCAGTTTTTCAGAATCAAGGAGGCGTGGAGATTGAGCTACAGGAACTCCATAGAATTACTGAGCTGGTGGCGCACGAAGGTATTACTATCGATCATGGATGTACCCACCAGAAAGCTAAGTTGTATGTCACGCAAGATGGCTACGATTATCTCAAGTCGGAAAACATTGCTTTCCAGTATGTAAAAAGACCGCCTGTAAAAATCACAATGAAAGGTCCTGAAGAAATGCATATGTACAGATCAGACTGTATGCCTGTAATGGACTTTTATCCTACTTATGAGGCCTATGTGGAGCTGATGCAATCTTTTGCCTCTACCTATCCAGAGCTATGCGAAATTATAAATATCGGAACACTAGACAGTGGCAGAGAATTATTAGTAGCCCATCTGGGCGATAGTGTTACTGCAGATGAAGATGAACCTAACTTTCTCTATACCTCAACCATGCACGGAGATGAGACTGCGGGTTTTCCTATCATGTTGCAACTGATAGACTACTTGTTATGCAACTACGATGAGGTGGAGCAGGTCACAGAACTTATGGATAATATCAATATTTATATCAATCCGCTAGCAAACCCCGATGGTGCCTACACTAGCGACAACTCTACAGTTGCCAATGCCACTCGAAGGAATGCAAACTTTGTAGACCTCAATAGAAATTTTCCAGATCCTGAAGATGGTATGAACCCAGATAACAGACCGACACAACAGGAAACACAATTCTTTATAGACTTTGCAGAAGCAAATGACATCCATCTGTCTTGTAACATACATGGTGGTGCTGAAGTGGTAAATTATCCTTGGGATACCTGGAGAAACGATCCAGCAGATCTTTCATGGTGGATACAGAGCTGTAGAGATTATGCTGATGCAGCCCAAGCTAATGGACCGGCAGGATATATGACCAGGTTTGACAACGGTATTACCAATGGGTTTGATTGGTTTGAAGTCAATGGTGGCAGACAAGATCTTATGAATTATTTTGTTAGAGCACGAGAGATGACCCTCGAGATCAGTAGAGTCAAATTATTAGATTCTGGCGAGCTGCCTGTCATATGGGAAGCCAATAGAGAATCACTAATCACTTATATGAATGCTGCCTTGCATGGCTTGCGTGGACATGTTATCGACTGTACAACTGGTCTTCCCATAGAAGCTGAGATTTTGATTCCAGATCATGATATAGATAATTCCAGTGTTTTTTCTGATGCTGAGGAAGGCAATTATTTCCGCTACTTGGATGATGGCAATTACGAGGTTATGTATGTTGCAGAAGGATATGACACCGTCTACAGATCTATCGCAGTAAGTGATTACCTAGTGCATGTGGAGAATGTGGAACTATGTAAAATGATCAGTTCTACTGAGGACAACATTTTTGAAAATCTAAACTATTATGTTGCCGATGATTTACTCGTATTAGAGGGAACAGAGCTTAATGCTTATACCATAGAGTTATACAATACTGCAGGTCAGCAATTACTTTTTAGGCAGAGTTATAATGCACCTATAGATGTAGCGTCTATAAGTGCAGGCATCTATCTACTCAGACTGAGTCATGAAGAACAAAGTACGACCTACTCTTTAGCAATACCATAAACACTATACTACCATGCTAAAAAAATATTTAATTATAGCGCTCACTCTAGCCCTAGTCTTTCCACTTATCGCACAGCGTAATATGGACGCGGTTGTTATCAAACCTATACAGGTAACAGACAACTTCTACATGTTACAGGGTAGAGGAGGCAACATAGGCTTGTTTTTAGGTGCAGATGGGACGCTGATGATAGATGATCAGTTTGCACCTTTAGCTCCTAAAATTATGGCGGTTATAGATTCCCTCGCCGATAAAAGAGTGACGTATCTCATAAATACCCATTGGCATGGTGATCATACTGGTGGCAACGCTGCTTTTGCAACTGAAGGTGCCACCATCGTTGCGCATCATAATGTGAGAGAGCGCTTGTCTACAGATCAGATTAGACCCTTTGGACGGACGACAGAAGCTGCACCAAAAATAGCCTGGCCAACCTTGACCTACAGTGAAAATATGCAAGTGCACATCAATGGTGAGTCTGTGCAACTGATTCATCATCACAATGCACATACAGATGGAGATTCCTTTGTCTATTTTCCTAGTATGAATGTGCTGCATATGGGTGACACTTTCTTCAGAGGAAGATTTCCTTTTGTAGATGTTGCAATGGGTGGTTCGCCAGATGGACTAATAGCTGCAGTAGAAGCTGCACTTATGATATCTGATGAGGATACAAAAATAGTCCCAGGTCATGGAGATCTTTCATCTAAGCAAGATCTGAGTGATTATATGCAGATGCTTAAAATCATGAGAGACAGAGTGAAAAGAAAAATCTCCGATAATGTAGCACTTGAGGATATAGATAACGAGGCTATTACAAATGGCTATGAAGAATGGGGTACCGGATTTATCAATGCTGAGAAGTATGTCCAGATGCTCTATAGTTATTATACCGAAGAATAACGAATCGTTAGCAAACATCTATAAGAATAAACTCGTCTATCTTGGTACAAACCTTAGCTAATGAAAATCAGAACACTTCTATTAATAGTTCTTTTATCTATGGGCATGTTTCTACCAAATTGCTCTAATGGTCTCGATTGTGATTTTGGACCTGCCCCAGATTTCTTTGATATAGAAGGGATGCGTACCAGATTTTTTGATAGGGACGATAATTTAATCGATACTGAAGAGCTAAGCTTTTCTGATTTTGGATATTTGTCTGTAATATTTGACGTAGAGTATCTTGTATATGAGCAAAAGACTAAGCGGAACTTTGGCTTTATAAATCAAGCATACGGCTGTAGTCCAGAAGAACCAGGTTTACAGGGATCTAAATTTGAGGCTTTCGAAAACATCACTATAACTACCCTCAATGACTTCGACGAAGAGCACCTTGCAGATTCTTCTATGAATGACTTATTAAGAGTAATGTATCTCTATAGTAGTGAACTTACAACAATAGATGAGTTTCTAGATGATGATACCAATGTCCAGAGACCTGGTCTGTTATTCCAGTTATCTAAAGCGCCAGAACTGAACCCAGAACTGAGACTGAGAATAAATATTGAGCTTTCCACTGACGAGCAGTATAAAGTACTCACGGATCCTCTAGGGTTTATATAGTCTTATTCCTGTTGCCAACTAATAGTATGGCTCTGTTTTTGTGATAATTCCATATATGGCTAGAACAAAAACAGCTCGGCTAAGTCACAATGTCTATGTTGTAGAACTAGACCGCAAAGTATGGTCCGAAGACCGTAAGTTCCGAGAAGCCAATCCTCACTATAAAGGTATAAGAGGCTGCCTCTATGTCGGTATGACCAGCCATAGCCCACAAGAACGTTTCAAAAAACATGTGACTGGCTACAGAACAGCTAAAGGATATAAGATCTCATCTAAATATGTAGAGCGGTATGGAAAGCTACTAAGGCCGAGTCTCTATGCCACCTTCAATCCTATGACCAGAGCTGACGCAACCCAAATGGAAAAAGACCTCGCCAATAGTCTAAAGAAAAGAGGCTACGCCGTGTGGTGGAATTAAGAAAATCTCATCCCTCTCCAACAGATTTAGATTTCTATACCGTCTATTAAAGTGACAGACAACTTTTTAGTAGTAGTTATTTTGTATGGATATGAATATAAAAATTCTCTTACCTGTAGCGCTATTCACTTGCTTATTGAATTCAGGTTGTGACAATAACTTGGAAGATTGTGCTGAATCTTCTTCGGAACCTATCTTAGTTTTTGGACATTTTTATGGAGAATGTTTTGGAGAAAGATGTGTAGAAACCTTCAAGCTAAGTGATACCAAGTTATTCGAGGATAAAATAGATAACTATGGGGGTGGAGTCGCATTTGACTTTGAGGAAAGGTCAGAAGATCTTTTTGACTTGGTTGTAGATCTTAGATCCGCTATGCCAGAGCAGTTACTGGACGAAGAAGACCAAACTTTTGGTTGTCCTGATTGTGGAGATCAGGGTGGTATATTTATCAGATGGATAGACGGGGATGTTACCCAGTCTTGGCTAGTAGATACCTCACCTAGAAATGTTCCGGATTACTTACATGAGTATATAGAACTGATTCAAGAAAAAATATCTTTGATTAGCACCTAATCTTCTTTGTAAGTCTCTAGATGCACTTTCGAAATCTCTATAGGCTTTTCTCCACCAGCATTATAAAATCTTACAATGATTTTTTTGTAGGGGACAGAAGGTTTTTTGATGTCCATATATAAGCGCACTTTTTCATTGTCACCCATAAGTCGCTGTATTCTAAACATCTGATGGTATAACAATTTTGTTCCATCTTTAAACTCAGTAATGAAATGTGTCATTTTCCAGATGTTCCATTCTTTCTGATCTATCTTGCAATCTGCCGATACTCTGATCCATTCGTAGTCTGAGCTTAATTGTTCTGGATAAACTATGAATTCTTCACTGAACTGCGTTTCCTTATCTAGCTTAGCAACATATGTGGAATCCTGGGCAGCTACTATAACATTTGTTCTGTTTCCTGTATACAGCGCATCTACATCATCGAGCAGTTTAAGGTTTTTTGGATTTTTTTTGTATGTCAGTAGGGTATTCCAGTAATAAGGCTTGGTCATTTGTCCTGTATAGAATAGACCTCCTTCGTGCGCCTGATGTGTAAACCATAGATTGACATAGCAAAGTAGTAACATTATACCCCCTACGAGTACCTGTAAGATTATCTTGGTGTTTTTCAGACTGGCAAAAAGTGCAGCGAGTGGGAAGGCTAGAATCGGATAACATTGCACCATCGTTCTTTGTCCTAGGGAACCACCATACCACCAGATATCCCAAGCGAAGGCGACATATATAAATATACAGGCAAAGGCAAAAGCAACCAGAAATAAGCTCCTATACTTTACTAGTAGAAACAAAAATCCGATTAGTGAGAAAATCATAAACGGAGAGTATACCAACCATCCACTCTTGTAACTAAAGATGCCATCGTACAAGTGCGGATCTAACCAACTGAAGCCTTGTTCTTCATATGAGTATATGAGCCATTCTCCAGAGACATATTTCCAATACAGTAATTGCAAACTGCCTACCAGTATGCAGACCACAACTGCTGTAATCAATTGTCTGTACTCTTTTAGAAGGAAAGAAACTCTGTTGCCTATGGCTTGCTTACTAAAGACATCTGTGCCCCACAACACAGGAATCATACACGATATCAATTCAGTAGGTCTTATCAGTCCGGCTAGCCCAACCAGTGAGCCAATACCTACTGCTGTCCTCAGCCTAGGGGATTCATGATACTGGATACTCAGATAGATAAGTAAAGTGTAGATGGTAAATAGACTATTATGTGTCATGGCTCCATCTATGGCAATATAATTAAGATAGTTACTGCCTAGCAAGAGCCCAACTGTTGTGAGCGCTACCTCGAGTTCGTCAAAGTACTTTAGTAGAATAAGTCTAAGAAAAATAAATCCCAAAATTGTCCAAAGCAAACTACCCATAGAAATACAAAATTGATAGGGGAATGAAAACCCATCGTTTTCATACTTGCTACTCATGCTTGCCCATATATGGCCTATCGTAAATCCTGGTAAATATGTAACCGCTTGTCCCAGCGTATATTTCATTACATAATTGCCAGACTTTTCATGTAGAAAGGCTTGCCCGAAATTAGGTGAAGGATGATACTGCTTAAGCATATTGTCCTTAAAATTGAGTTGCTTCAGATCGTTGTAGATGAAGGTTGCAGGTAGATAAAGGTAATAACCAGAAACATCCCAAGAAATAGTTGCTTCGGTTCCATCCTTTGCCCATTTTGGGTAATAAAGAAAATGTACTCCTAAAGTGAATAGAGTTACGAAAAGTAAGGCTTTTTTGGAGTGGCTCAGCAAGTTAGTTTTGTTGATTGATTATTACATTGAACTCTTCTTCGGTCAGAATTTCTACTGTCCCTAAGGCTTGCGCTTTTTTTAGTTTTGATCCTGCTTTTTCGCCGACCACCAGAATGTTAAGATTAGAGCTGACCGCAGAAATGTTTTTTGCTCCTGCCGCCTCTGCTTTGCTTTGCGCTACTTTTCTTGTCATAGTCTGCAAGCTGCCAGTAAAGAGGATTGTCTTTCCTATGAGGGGTGCATCAGCACTTACGACCTTAGGTCTATCCTCTTCAGTTTGTTTAAGATTTACACCATGGGTTTCCATCTTATTTAGGACAGCGATATTTCCTGGTTGGTTGAAAAAAGCTATTACATTATCAGCTACTACTGGACCGATATCTTTGATCTCCGTAAAGGTTTCGGTAGTCCAGTTCTGCAGGTCGAGCACATGGTCTATTTCCTGAGCAATCAGCTTGCTAGCTTTTCTGCCTAGATGATGTATGCTTAGGCTATTAAGCAAGCGGTGGATTGGATTCTGTTTGGCCTTATTTATCTCTTTTTCCAGTTTTGTTGCAGATCTCTTTCCAAATCCTTCCAGCATAGCTATTGCTAGGTAGTCCAAATTATATAAGTCACTCAGGTCAGTCAGCCAGCCTTTGTTATAGAAAGTTTCCACATAAGATTTTCCAAATCCATCTATGTTCATAGCTGCCTTAGAAACATGGTAGATCATTTTCTGCAGCACTTGTGCTTTACAACTATCGTTAGGACAACGCCAGGCAGCCTGATCTTCCGACTTGTGTAAGTTGGTATCACAGGAAGGACAGTTTTGAGGAAACTCTATGACCTTTTCACTGCCATCTCTAATGTCTGAGATGGCCTTTACTACATAT
>CAYNJK010000113.1:0-9618 GCA_964397575.1 uncultured Saprospiraceae bacterium | reverse complement strand
GAATTCTATTTTATAATGTTCTCGGCTAGGCCAAGGATATATGACCGCTTCAGGAAGTAATACATCTCCTTCACTCATGATTTGGTACCAGGAATAAAAATCTGAAGCTAAGGTGTCTGGCACAGTATGTTCTATAGTCTGATATCCTAGTCTTGAAAATACCAAAGTATCACCTCTCAGTGCTGCGATCGAGAAGAAACCATCTATTTCTGCGGAGGTCCCTCTACTTGTACCCTTGACGGCAATAGTTGTATAGGGCAATGGCGTCATTTCGCCATAGGCATCTTCTGTAACTACAATTCCACTGAACTGAATAATCTCAGAATTGTTCTTATTATCATCAGTCTGAGCACTAGCCAGAGTGCCGACAAAAAGGAGGAGTAATATTGCAGAAATTGACTTCATAATCTTTCTAACCTCAAAGTAGTTTTATATGATGACTTTGGAAAACTATTTAACTGCAATTTAACCCCTATATGCTAAAGGTAACATGAGCTTATAATACTAAGGACAAGACCTCTTGCATATTCTCTACAAACTGAAATTTCATGTCAGAGATGTATTCCTTTTTGATTTTAGAAATATCCTTCTCGTTTTCCTTACAAAGTATTACAGTTTTTAGGCCAGATCTTTTGGCTGCCAAAACCTTTTCTTTGATACCCCCCACAGGAAGTACCTTGCCTCTTAATGTTATTTCTCCGGACATGGCGATGCCAGATTTCATTTTCTTCTTCTTGAATGCAGAAGCTATAGCTGTCATCATTGTGATTCCTGCACTAGGTCCGTCCTTAGGTATGGCACCTTGCGGGACATGTACATGGATATCATATTCCTCGAAGAGTCCAGCATCTATACCGATCTTATCTGCATGCGCTTTTATATAGCTTAACGCGGTTGTTGCAGACTCCTTCATCACATCTCCTAGATTACCTGTAAGAGTCAGTTTTCCTTTGCCTTTGCTTAGACTGGTTTCTATATATAGGATATCTCCACCTACTTGGGTCCATGCCAGACCGATAGCTACACCAGGGGTTTGGATTTTAGCGGTAGTGTCTGCAGCATATTTAGAGGGCCCTAGCACATCTATAAGTGCGGTATCTTTTATAGTTTTTTCATAAGGCTCCTCCATTGCCTTATGTTTGGCAACATATCTCATCACGGAAGCAATAACCCTATCCAGCGACCTTACACCTGATTCTCTTGTATATTCCTTTATCAGTTTAGCTAAAGTTGCTTTAGGTATCTTGACATCTGAAGATTTTAGGCCATGGGCCTTAAGCTGCTTTGGCATCAGATGGGTTTTGGCAATTTCTATTTTTTCTTGCAAGGAATAGCCACTTACATTGATGACTTCCATCCTGTCTAGCAAGGCCGATTGTATTGTGTTCAATGAATTTGCCGTGGCTATAAACAAGACCTTAGATAGGTCATAGTCCAGTTCCAAGTAGTTATCATAGAAGGTAGAATTCTGCTCAGGATCTAAGACCTCAAGTAGTGCTGAAGACGGATCTCCTCTAAAGTCTTTACCTATCTTATCTATCTCATCTAGGATAAAAACGGGATTGGACGAACCTGATTTTTTTAATGACTGAAGGATTCTACCCGGCATGGCACCTATATATGTTTTCCTATGTCCTCTTACTTCGCTTTCGTCATGCAATCCACCGAGCGACATCCTTATAAATTTCCGCTGGAGAGCTCTCGCTATAGATTTACCCAGACTAGTTTTTCCTACTCCTGGAGGGCCTACTAAGAGTAGGATAGGGGCTTTCATATCTCCTTTTAACTTAAGCACAGATAAGTGTTCCATTATTCTGTCCTTGACATCTTCTAGACCATAGTGATCTTCGTCCAGGATGCTGGAGACTTTCTTCAGATCAAAGTTGTCCTCTGTATATTTTTCCCAAGGTAAGTCCAGCATCAGTTCCAAATAATTCAGTGTGACACTGTACTCAGCAACCTGTGGATTTATTCTTTTTACTTTGGCAATCTGTTTCTCAAAGTGCTTCGCAGCATACTCAGGCCATTTCATGTCCTTTGCTCGTAATTCCAGTTCTGCAATGGCTTCTTTGGCGGGATTGTCTCCCAGTTCGTCTTGTATGGTTTTCAGCTGCTGATTTAGAAAATAATCTCTTTGTTGTCTTTCTATATCTCCTCTGACTTTGGATTCTATTTGTCCTTTTACTTCTAGCATCTGAAGTTCCTGATCTACCAATTTATGAATTTGGGTAGCCTTGTCTGTTATACTTTCTATTTCTAGAATTCCTTGCTTCTCAGCGGTTTTAAGATTGAGATTGGAGGCAATAAAATTGAGTAAGAAACTATCACTCTTGATGTTGTGTAGCATCAGATTGGCTTCCTTTGGAATCTGAGGTGAGAGGTCTATGATTTTTTTGGCCATATCCTTAATACTTCTAACTGTCGCCTTGAATTCTACATTATCAGAAGAAGTATTCGGTATTTGTTTTACAATACCCGAAAGAAAAGGGTCTGTCTGACTAAGGCTTATGAGGTCACTTGTTCTTATTCCTTGGAGTATGGCAGTAGTACTTCCATCAGGCATGGTAAGTAGTTTTACTACTTTGGCAGTAGTGCCTTTCTTGTACAAATCATCATAATTTGGATCTTCTGTTTTTAGCTCTATTTGAGAAAAGACAGCGATGAGCTGCTTGTTATCAAATGCTTGCTTTACTGCATTGACGGATTTTTTTCTTCCTACAGTAATAGGGATTACAACACCTGGAAACAGAACAGTATTTTTTAAGGCAAGTACTGGAAGTTCTTCTGTACCACCTTTAAAGTTTTTTTCATCATCTTCATCCGGAATAGAGAGTAGAGGTACTATCTCATTATCATGCATATCATCAAAGTTGGCTGGTGGTATCAAGTCTCTAAACATCTAGGCTATTTTATTATCTAATTGTCAATATATGTACCAAGCCAATATATCCTGACTTTGTCTGCCATTCTTGCCAGTTGCCGCTTTTTATAGAGACATTTAGTCAGTATTTGATAGAAATTATATCTGATTAGTCTGATTCTGTCTTTCATATTTATAATAACGAAGCAGCTTAAGCAGTCCAATCAGGATAATAATGACTGATGCAACATGTAATTGCTGTATAAAGCTGGCACCTAATATGCTCAGAGCCATAAAGGCACTTAATAGAAGAAGTAGTGGCTGGGGCTTCCGGAATAATAGCACCAGAAAGAGAGGATTCATCCACAGGAGATTCATATTGTTTTTAGTTGTGATATGATCTGTTGCAAACCACATAAAAACTATAATCAGACCAGCTATACCTAGAATAGTAAAAAAGAGTTTGTCATAGACTCGCAGCCATTTCTGATTTGTTTTCTGACCTTTAAATAGAAATAATTCAAGTAATAACAATAACCCAAAAAGTACTGAGGGTCTGAACATCCCAGTTTTAGATCTCGCGACTACTTCACTTTCATAATCTAATAGGACTTTTGTTTCTTTTACCAGTGGAGTATGACCCAAAGACCCTTTGTCCAACTGGCCATATAAGTATTCAGGAAGAAACATTTCGCCAGCAGCATCAGCTCTGGCATCTGCGGGAGTGCCAACAAGTAGGTCCATTCCAAAATCTGTCCATGGACTGACATAGTTAAACTGATCCAGTAGCTGTCTGTATGAGTAATCATTGGATGTGCTGCTGTAGTTCAATAAGGTAATGTTGTCTTCCAGAATATCTCTTATACGCGTCGTGCAGTTGTCAAAGAAAAAATCATATTTGTAAAACTTGTTTTCAGCTTTGATATTTTGTCGTAAGGCTTGATAGAGTTTATTTACTTGACTATGATCTAAGTCTAAAACTTGCTCCAGTACTGATCTCCTTTCGGTTTTATAACCTCCCATGAACCTATCAAAGCTGGCTCTTCCCACCCAATAATTTAGCTTTCCTCGAAGGAATTTCATTAAGAAGCCTGGCTCTTTAAAGCTGAATAGCCCATAATTGTATACCTCATCCAGTTGCTGAACTGGATCTTGTACCCGAACTGCTGTATGCCCAAACATGTTATACAAGTCGTCTCCTGCTCTACAGGTAAGTACAGAAATGGTTGCTTGTTGTGATAGCTGTGCTGAGCTAACAAAGCAGCCTAGTAAAATATAGAAAATGAGTAGACTCTTCTTCACTTAGATTCTTTGATTGTAGGTCTTTGTAATAACATCTCCTCTGCTATTTCTCTTTCCCAAGAATATTCCGATTTCTGTAGTTGCTTTATTATGGCAGAGTAATTTTGGTTGTTTCTATTTTGGCTGAGTTTATAATTAGCTTCTAGGTCTGCTACCTCCAGTTCGAAAGCTGTCAGTCCTTGGAGATGTGCTTGGAGTTGCTCTTGAGACATATCACTGATCTGGAATCTGTTGGCTCTACCAGATTCATATTTTTCTACCATCTGTGACAAAGCTGCCATCATTTCGTTTGCTAGCAAGACTCTGAATGTTCCTCTCATTTGGATAGAGATATAATTCCAAGTAGGAACATTCACATGATCATACCATGAGGAAGATACATAGGCGTGGGGCTGAGAAAAAATAACGGTAGCAGCGCTTCCTGCTATGATTGCTTGAGTAAGTGCATTTCCTTTAGCAATATGGCTGGTCAATAAGAGCTTTTCCTCCTTTTGTTCTAGTTCTATAGGAATATGTACATGCTCTATCTGCTCAGATACGATTGCCGAGACTGTAGCAAAGCTGTACTTTCTTGCAAAGGCAATAGCTGCTGTTGTCGAAAGTCCACGATGTGATTTTGGAATATACATATACTGTCGTCAAAATTAACTTTAATAGTAATCTCGATACTCTTTTGGTCGTTTTTAAAGTCTTAAAACAGAGATTGGAGGAACTACATTGTACAAGTGGAAAGTTATTCTAGCTTTGCATTATAAAGATTTTAAAAGAAACCTGGGTATGATTCAGAAACTGATGCTATGTGTGGTGTTATTGATTTTTTTGAGTTTGGCAGCTTGTAAGTCCTCTAGTAAAACGACGAGATCTGGAAACAGAACCACGACGACTGCTAAAAAAACAAAGGTTTTACCTCATGAAATTGTTAGGTCAGAAGATGTGAAAGCTCTACAAGCCGACATGGCCGGTTCTTATAGTAGTATCAGTCAGGCTAAGGCGGACAGTACCTATCTCGATATTTCTTTACATATGTATCCAATATGGACTACGAAAGAAGATTCTTATCTCTATGTAGAGCAAGCCTTAAGTTCTACTCAAGACAAACCGTATAGACAGCGGATCTACAAATTAGAGAAAGATGGTAATGGTGGATTTATGAGTCATGTTTATACTTTCAGTAACCCAGCTGCTGCTGTGGGGCAGTGGAAAACTCCTACATATTTTGACCAATTTGATCTCACAATCTTAGAAGAAAGAGAGGGTTGTACTGTATATCTTACCAAGCATGCCGATGGGTCTTACTCTGGTAGCACCAGGCTGGATCATTGTAAAAGCAGTCTCCGAGGAGCTACTTATGCGACCTCGGTTGTCAAAATAAGAGAAAACAGTATAATGAGTTGGGATCAGGGATTCGATGCAGATGGCAACCAAGTGTGGGGTGCAGAAAAGGGTGGCTACCGTTTTGAAAGAGCAAGTACGGCAAACTAGGTCTTAGCTAATTCCAGCTCCATTTTCACTATCGGAATTAGGCTGTATAAACTTTAATGATCCATCACTGTTTTCTCCCATCAGAATCATACCCTTAGATTCTACACCTCTTATTTTTCGTGGTGCAAGATTAGCTAACAGGGTGACTTTCTTACCGATGATTTCTTCTGGAGCAAAATGCTTTGCAATACCAGAGACAACAGTTCGCTCTTCAAATCCTACGTCCAGAGTCAATTGTAACAACTTATCTGCTTTTTTGACTTTTTCAGCGGCGGTTATAGTAGCAACTCTGAGATCCATTTTCATAAAGTCATCATACTGTATGGTCTCCTTGAGGGGAGTAGTTGCAGCTGATACGCCAGCTGCTTCAGGGGTTATTTTTGAGGCATTCAATTTATCTATTTGAGTCTGGATGATGTCGTCATCTATCCTTGAGAATAGGTGGATAGGCTCACCAATTTTATGGCCTGCTTCCACGAGTAATTCCCCTTCTGCAAGCTTATTACAAAGTTCTAATAATTCGCCTTCCTCTTTGATTTTTGGAAGATTAAGTAATAGTCTCATCTTATCAGAAGTAAAAGGCATAAATGGTCTGATGATTACGCTAAGAACTTTGACATATTGTATCAGTAAGTTGATTACTACTTTAACCTGTTCGGGCTCAGTTTTGACGGTTTTCCATGGTTCATTGAACTGTAGAATTTGGTTGCCTTGAGATGAGATTTCCATTAGAATTTTCAGTCCTCCTCTGAAGTCATACTTTCTCAGGCAGGCACAAAGCGCATCCACATTATCAAAAAGTCTAAGTAGCTCAGCATCATGGAAGCTGAGGTCTTCCAAGTTCTCTGCACCTATGATATCCAAGTCTTCATCAAACTCAGGGACTATCCCATCATAATATTTGTTAGTAAGTACTATGACACGATTGATAAAATTTGCGAGGTTATTTACAAGCTCATTGTTTGTCGATTCTTGAAAGCCTTTCCAGGTAAACTCACTGTCTTTAAGTTCAGGCATGGTCTTTATCATGCTGTATCTGAGTTCATCCTCTTTGCCAGGTAAATCTTCTAAATACTCATGCACCCAGATTGCCCAGTTTCGAGATGTAGATATCTTATCACCCTCGAGATTCATAAACTGATTGGCAGGAACATTCAGCGGTAACACATAGTCCCCATGCGCCTTAAGTATCGCTGGAAAGATAATGCAGTGGAACACGATATTGTCCTTCCCTATAAAATGGATGAGCGCAGCATCTTCTTTTTTCCAGTAGTCCTCCCAGTTCTTACCATTATCTTGGGCCCATTGTTTTGTAGACGAAATATATCCGATAGGTGCATCTAGCCATACATAGAGTTTTTTACCTTCAGAGCCCGCTATGTGCTTAGGGACATCTACTCCCCAAGTGAGATCTCTAGTCATAGCTCTTGGATGCAGTCCACCATCTAGCCAAGATCTACACTGACCTAATACATGATTTTTCCAGTCTTCTGGGTAATGTAAGGTCTTTTCTTCTAGAGTACCTTCATTCAGCCATTCCTTCAGCCAAGACTCATATTTATTGAGAGGGAGATACCAATGCTTAGTCTTGCGCATTTCTGGTTTACCATCACTCAAGGTACTCTGAGGATTGATGAGGTCAGTGGGACTTAGGGCACTTCCACAATTTTCGCACTGATCTCCATACGCCGCATCATGATTACACTTGGGGCAAGTACCCTTTATGTATCTGTCTGCTAGAAACTGCTGAGCAATAGGATCATAATATTGTTCCGATTCTCTTTCTTCGAATTCTCCTTTTTCATAAAGTGCGGAAAAGAATTCCTGAGAAGTATCGTGATGTAACTGTGCAGATGTCCTGTGATAATGATCAAAGGAAATGCCTACTTTCTTAAAAGTATCTTCAAAAAGGCTGTGGTACTTGTCTACTATTTGTTGCGGTGTCGTATCTTCCTTTAATGCTTTTATGGTAATGGCAGCTCCATGTTCATCTGACCCACAGATGTAGGCAACATCTTTACCATAAAGTCTAAGAAATCTACAATATATATCACCAGAGAGATATGCGCCAGCCAGATGGCCTATGTGCAGTGGTCCATTTGCATATGGAAGTGCTGCTGTGACTAAGTACCTGTTAATTTCCCTCATTCTTACATCCAGTTTTCACCTCAAATTATCTATCCACTTAGTTTTTGGGACGAAAAACAAAAGTAAGCTTTTGGGACAGCCCCCAAAGATAATGCTTAATCAGTATTATCTTAATACAGGACTATTAATTTATAAGTATAATTTTCATCATTAGGCATCATTTTTTTTCCTTTGTGATATCAAAAGCAGGGATCACATACAAGCATTATTAGAAGCAGGGCACACCACACTACTTCGCAATGAGATTATAACTTATGTTGGCTCTTCTAAAAAAAGGATGGCTGATTTGATGCATTTCTTCTTTCACGAGAAATGGCGTTATGGACAACGGGCTTCATGGTCTATAGGGCAAATAGGTCTCAAGCAACCTAAGCTGATACAGCCTTACCTCAGTAAGATGGTCAGTAAATTAGATGAAGATACCCACGACGCAGTAAAAAGAAATACAGTCAGAATATTTGAGAGTATTGTAATACCAGAAGAACTGGAAGGTCCTCTTTTCGATAAATGTTTGGATTTCGTTATAGATACGAAAATTGCAGTGGCTATACGTTGTTTCTCACTTACTGTCTGCGGAAAGATAGCTGAGAATTATCCTGAACTCCAGAGCGAACTAGTTGCAGTCGCTCATGAGTATATGCCTCATGGTTCTGCAGGTTTTAAGTTTCGCTGCAGAAAGCTCATCAAAAAGTATAGCAATTAGCCATTCGAAGAGAGAGAGTTTCAGTAAGAGCTAGCAAGGGTTACTCGATAATCGATAATACCGCTAGCCAATGGAAGAAATTTGCAGCGATTACGAAGAAGTGCCATATTACATGATTGTAGGTCAGTTTTTTCCATCGATAGAATACTACGCCTGTGCAATACAGAAATCCTCCTATAACTAAGAGATCAAGAGTTGTTTCTGGTGTAGAGCGAACAAAGGTGTCTACTTCTATAAGTACTGTCCAGCCCATTAAGACATAAAAGATGATAGAAAAATTTTCAAATTTTCCAGTAAAGAAGAGTTTAAAGACACTGCCAGCAAAAGCAAGACCCCAGATGATGTACAACAATCTAAGACCTGCTTCTTCTTCAAAAGTAATAAGAGTAAATGGTGTATAAGTGCCAGCAATCAAGAAGAAAATGGCTATGTGGTCTATGGTCCTATATACTTTTTTAGAAGGGCTATTCCATTTGTAGTGATACAAACAAGATGCTGTATAGACTATGATAGAACTAAAACTAAAAATCAAAATGGAAATGAATGATGCATTAAGGTCCTGAATTCCAATCTTTGAAACAAGGATAAACATGCCCACTATCGCCAAGATCAATCCTAAAAGATGAGAGGTGAGATTGTAATACTCTACCTTATTTGTTTCACGAAGTTGGTTGAATAGCATCTGGTTTTTTAGTTATTGATTTGGACTTTTAGCCATTTTAAGAGCTCACTAAATCCTTCTGAATTGATGCTGTGACCGATGTCATAATAATGTTCTGAGATGACTAAGCCAGCAGCTTTTAGTTCTTTAGTAGCAGCTTGCATAGGTTGTATTGGCAGTACCATATCCTGGGTGCCGTGAGAAACAAATAGTTGGGTTTTCTGCAGTTTAAATGGTTCTGCCACTCTTTCCATTACCTCGGGATAGACTTCACCACTAAGAGAAATTATTCCTGCAATCTTTTCCGGGTATCGCAGCCCAGTCGCTAAGGACATAATAGCACCTTGGCTAAATCCTCCTAAATAGACTTTGTCAGGATTGACACCTTTATCTTTTATTAATTGTGAAATGTAATCCAGCAACTTGTCACTAGAGGCCAGCATTGCTTCGGCATCATAGTTC
>CAYNJK010000112.1:3896-9624 GCA_964397575.1 uncultured Saprospiraceae bacterium | reverse complement strand
TAGATGTTATTCAATTCTGTAGAGTTCTTAATCTTCTTACCATTGGTGTTTATTGCCTATTGGTTTATAGTATCTAAGAATCTAAAGTTACAGAACCTATTTCTGATAATTGTCAGCTATTTCTTTTATGGCTGGTGGGACTGGCGTTTTCTTTCTCTGATTTTTGCAAGTTCGTTGCTTGATTATAGTATCGGTCTTGCTATGGGCAAAACTGAAGACAAAAAAAAGCGCAAGCTTTATTTGTGGGCAAGTATGCTATTCAATCTTGGGATGCTTGGTTTCTTTAAGTACTACAACTTTTTTACGGATAGCTTTATAGACTTACTAAATACTTTCGCAGGACCTGGAACCTATGAAAACTCTCTCAGTCTGAAAATCATACTTCCAGTGGGTATCAGTTTCTATACTTTTCAGACAATGAGTTACACCATTGATATCTATAGAAAGAAACTGGAGCCGACTAAGGACATCCTTTCCTTTTTTGCCTTTGTCTCATTTTTTCCACAATTAGTTGCAGGACCAATAGAAAGGGCGACTAATCTTCTTCCTCAGTTCTATAAAAAACGAGGTTTTGATTATGCTAAAGCCGTAGATGGATCCAGACAAATATTATGGGGATTCTTTAAGAAAGTCGTCATCGCTGACAATTGTGCTTCATATGTGAATGAAATATTTCAGATGCATGAGACCTTGCCAGGCTTTGTTCTTCTTATAGGTATACTACTTTTTTGCGTACAGATATATTGTGACTTCAGTGGGTATTCAGATATTGCAATAGGGACAGCTCGTTTATTTGGATTCAATCTTTTAGCCAATTTCAAGACACCATATTTTGCAACCTCTATAGCTGATTTATGGAGAAGGTGGCATATTTCGCTCTCTGTATGGGCTAATGAGTATATTTTCTTTCCTCTAACCTCCTATTTTAAGAAATACAAGAAATTAGCCATCTATCTAAGTCTGGTAGTCACATTTACTTTAATCGGTTTTTGGCATGGGGCCAACTGGACCTTTGTATTCTTTGGGCTGTGGCATGGTATCGTTAGTTGTATAGAATACTTTACGCAGAAAAAGAGGAGACAAACAAGTAAAAAAATTGGTGCCAAACTTTTCAATTTCTTAGGCTGGATTGTCACCATGATAGTCTGGATTATCGGCATGATCATGTTCCGAGCTGACACTATTGCAGATGCATGGCTTTACTTCAGGAGATTAATAACACCTACAGGTTGGTACACAGATGACTTTCTGTACCTTGATGATTTTAAATTAGCTGATTTTAGTTATGACTTAAATTATCTATTGGCTGCATTCATATTTATTCTTTTCTTGGGTGACTGGATTAGTAGAAAAAAAGAACACGGCCTAGGAATTATTTCTAGATATAAACCAGTTAGATG
Source organism: uncultured Saprospiraceae bacterium (assembly GCA_964397575.1). Taxonomy (GTDB): domain Bacteria; phylum Bacteroidota; class Bacteroidia; order Chitinophagales; family Saprospiraceae; genus RFSX01. Next base: position 8,224 of record CAYNJK010000112.1, on the reverse strand, counting down.
GTTGATATACTTTGCCATCATCTTGTTCGTAGGTTTTTATTTCGGTCAAGAAGTTGATTTTATTTATTTCCAATTTTAACTTAACATAACTATGGAATCCAAACTACTAGACATACTGAATACCTTACTAGAAGAAATAGGTATGGATAAGATAGAAAATCTAACAGCTACTGATGATTTTAAAGAAGATATTGGCCTAGACTCGATTAGCTATGCTGATTTGATTGTTCAGATAGATGACGCCTTTGGCACTAATATAAATTCAGGCGAAGCTATAAATACTGTTCAAGACGTGTTAGATAGATTATCAAAGTAATTCACAAATCTCATTTTAACTAGAAGTATCTATGGCGAAAATCAATAACTACATTATCAATATGCCCCAAATGGCTGTAGAAGCCTTATCGGAAAATTGGTTATTCAAGGAGATAGGTGGCTTCCATTGGGATCTTATTTGTGAAGGCCTTGAAACAAAGTCATTCGATATAAAGAATGATACTTCGAATAGATTATATGCAACGTTTGTTAGAATTAGAATAGTTAGTGACGTCAATCTGAAAGCATTCAGAGAGAATGAAGAGGCAAACCTTACTGGTTCTATGTCAAGGTATGGCAATAGTATGTATTTCAGTGACCTTGAATTCAACGCAAAAAACAAACGGATATCAGCCGAGCTGATGACAACCTTTTCTATTAGAGATGATGTAGACAATACAAAATTGGCTAAAAGTGAACCTGCTTCAGGTATCAATAATGTTCCTGTTGTCAAAAAATTTCCACTATTCGGAAATCAGTATCGCCTAGCAAAAAAAAGAGTATTGAAGGAACTGGAATATGAAGATTATAAATTCACGATCTCTTACGATATTGAGCCTATAGGAAAAATCCATTATGATTTAAACCCTTTCTATGACATCAATGGCGTCAACTTACTATATTTCGCGGCCTACCCTATTATAAATGATATCTGTGAAGGTCGATACATGAATCAGCTCGGAAAGAAAGATATCGAATTTGATATGTGGGAAGATGATTTTTCCACTTGCTACAAAGATGTATTCTACTATGCTAATTGTAATCTTTCGGATTCATTGAGTTATGAGTTACTTGAGCTTAAAGTACTTGATGCAAATACAGTCCAGCTTAGCAGTAATCTAAAACGCAACTCTGATGGAGCTATTATAGCAAAAATATTTTCAGTTAAAACTAGAAAATAGACCTTTCAAATATTGAGGGTATTGCAAGTCACTCTTGGAGAACTCTTCTTTTACCTCTCAACTATATATTTGTTTTAGATCCGTCGGCATAAAAAAAAGCCATCTACAAAATGCAGATGGCTTCTATTATTTCTTAATCGCTGTTACTATTTATTTCCGTAAGCTTGTTTCATTACTTGTCGAAATTTTGCGAATTCTGAATCATTAAACACTTGACTCAGATTTTCATTTCTTGTAGCTAACAGTTCTCCAAGCTTTGTATCAGACAATTGGCCATTAGATTTAAATCTTTTCTTAGCTGCATTATAAGTACCTTGAATAGCTAAGTAGTCTAACATCTTACCATCTGAAATTCCCATTGCTCTTTTCAAGTTCACGGGATGTGCAGGTGATTGTCCTGAATATCCATAGAAGACAGCATCTATATATTTCTTTTGCTCCATTTGTTCTGGAGACAGGACATTACCTATTTCTCTATTCTTAGCCTCTCTTAAGTTTGTGAGTTTATTAGGATTACTCTTATTAGCTTTTATTTGAGGCTGATACTTCTCAGTGATTTCCATCATCTTCTTCATCTTCTTATTATTGATACCAAGCGCATTTCTCATCTCCTTGAAGTAATTAGCTTTTGTATTGATATTATAGTCAGACCCTCTAGAAGAAGCATTGGACATGCTAGCTGCTCCTCCAGAATTTCTGTTAGATGCCGCACCATTGTTAGCAGAGGGTGTATTCTGATTTCCTGCTTGTACTTGAGATGTGCCAGCAGATCTGTTAGCTCCAGCATTCGGATTCTCAGCTTTCTTCACGCATGAGGTTACCAACAAAACAGATAAAATTATTATTAAGCTATTTCTCATTCTAGATTATTTTGAACCGCAAAGATAAAAAAGATTAAAGGATTTAGTATCAAGTAAATCTTAATTCTTTGTTGAAAGGAATTTGATAGGAACATAGAGCATACAAGGGGTTACTAATTGATATATATTCACCTTCCCAGAATACAATCAATTGTTTTGTACCCAGCCTCTTTACCCAAATTTAATACGCCTTGTGTGTCATAATGTAGTTGGTCATTATACTTACTATAATCTGAAGGGCTCCGATCATTATTAGTTGGGATTAGATGGACATTCGGAATCTCATTAGCCAATCGCACTTGATGAGCTCTAACTAAATCGTTATATGGTAGTGTTATACAATTAACTTGTTGTAAAATAAAAGGTAAATCTGGAATACCTACGTCATTACGGATGGCATTAATTATATCTCTCATACTATCATAATATGCATCGGATGCAGTCCTATTCAAAGCATCTATTTCTCCTCCAAACCAAATAACCGCCTTGATATCTAATCCTGTGAATCCTTGCTCTTTTGCTACTCTTCGAGCTAATGTAAGATGATTCATACATTTTTTGTACTGATCATGCTTGGTGTCATTATTAGCATGATTTGGAAAGGCCATCATCCTTTCTTCATTCCACTCAGGATGCCAACTACTATATGATGAGAGGCTAGCAATTGCATAATGAAAAATCAGTGCTTGGTGATTATTATACAATTCGGACATCAGAGGATATAGTGAGAACACAGGAGAAAATGTACTGCGACTCTCTATACCAAAACTATTCAGATATTTATCACCTCTAGCTCTGTGGACATGCTCATATTCGCTGAATTTCCCTCGGCCATATCCCATATAGAATATGCTTTCTTTACTGACATTAAACTTATCCTTGTCTTCCTCTGGAATTAAATCCACATCACCCCAACCAGTAATATTAGATTGACCTAATACAAGAATAGTCGGCAATGAATTATCCTTACAACCGGTATATAGAATCAGTGAGATGCTAACACCCAGTAACACAAATATATTCTTAGAGCGGATTAACATTAATAGCGTTTAAATGTTTCCATAATATTCCTTTCTACAATTTCATGTAACACAATGTCGGGATTCTCTTTTTCTATTATAGATCTGTCAAACTTATGGTTGTTGCTGATAAAGATAATCTCACTAAAATTGTATGGCAAATAAGCTCTCAGTTTATTACTAAATGAATCTCTGAAGACAAGTATCTTTGGACCCTTACTCTTATTTGACTTATATCGGATTTCATAATTTTTAGGATCACCTTTATATCCTCTAGGAATTCTGAGTTGTGATTCTACTTGTCTGAAGTTCTTTCCATCTTTAGGAGTCATTACTGTCTCTATATCTGGAAACTTATCTTTTGCATGCATCAGATGGGCCATGTCCTTATGTTCAGATGGTGCAAGTTTCACTCTAAACTCACTGAGTCTTCTTGTTCTACCAATGGAAGGATAATCTTGATTCATCGTTTGTATAAGTTTCCTATAACCGAGAAAGGCACCATATTGAGTCCAGTGGCTGTCTGTTTTCCCATAAGTTGGCATCTTTTCTTTTCCTGCTATCAGTTCTTCTCTTACATCTATTACGTCAAGTTCTGGTTTCATGAAATTTATAAATCTATCAAGATTCAGATGATTATGTCTATCATCGAAATGGGAAGGTAATTTCTCAGGATAGATGGAGTATTTATCTGGCGCAACAAAAAGATAATACCCTATACCCATTGATGACAGCCAATCTTTATTATCCAATATATTTTGCTTACTTCTAGCAAGCAGTTTCTTATTATATACTCTTACACCCTGATGCTCAGAATATATAGAACCCTTAGATTCTCCTAAGAAAGTCCATCCTTCCTGTCCTAAAACAACTTGTTCAGGAAAAGGAGAGCTGCCAAATAAATTGAGCTTAAGCTTACAAAAAGCCTTTATGAAAAGGTTTCTACCTCCAAAATTATCAGTATAGTACTTCTCTACTCCTTGTATATAACTCTCCGAGTCCTGCCCTTCATACACTGGCATCTTAGCCAAGGCTCTTTTCTCATGGCTCTCAACATTAGCACTTAATCCTAAGAAAGCATCTAAGGTAGGATACAGAATTATCAGCCCAAAGAGCACTATGAATAAAAGATCTGTATTGTTTGGTTTCCTCATTAGAATCTAAAATAAATGAAAGGATTATAAGAAGAAGAGGATACAAATATAATAGTGATTATAAGCAACCCAACCAAC
>CAYNJK010000112.1:0-3886 GCA_964397575.1 uncultured Saprospiraceae bacterium | reverse complement strand
CACTCTGTGCACATTTAATGCTAAAGTATAATTAGTTCTTTCAGCTGTGATATATTTATTCGTCAGGTTTAGATAGAATGGTGTAGACAAAAGACAGGCCACAATGAAATAGAATACAAACTCGAAATTGACAAATGTGCCAAAATTGACTGTCGTGTCTACATTAAATATAAACATTGTACCCAAGTAATCTAAGGCCGTAGGTAAATCATCTGCTCTGAAGAATACCCAACCCACCAATGCAATCAGTAGTGTATAGATATGTTGTATTGGTTTCCATAGTTTGTCTAGCACCTTGTCTAAGCCGAGTCTTTCGAATACTAAAAATAGTCCATGAAACAATCCCCACACTATAAAATTCCAACTCGAGCCATGCCATAGACCTGTAATAAAGAAAACAATAAAAAGATTGAGGTAAGTCCTTCCCCTGCCTTTTCTATTTCCACCTAGCGGAATGTATAAGTAATCTCGAAACCAAGACGACAATGAGATATGCCATCTACGCCAGAATTCTTTAATGGACTTTGAGATATATGGATAATTAAAATTTTCCAATATGCGAAAACCCAACATTCTTCCTAAACCGATAGCCATATCAGAATAACCTGAGAAGTCAAAATAAATCTGGAAACTGTAACATATGATCCCTACCCAAGCAACAGCTGTTCCAAGAGAATAATCCGGCAATCCAAAAACATAATCAGCCCAGTAGGCAAAATAGTTAGCTATTAGTACCTTCTTGGCCAAGCCTATAATAAATCTCTCAGCACCGATGGTAAAGTCATGAACTGTAGTCGTTCTTTCAGAAAGACTCTTTTGGATATCAGCATATCGAACTATAGGTCCCGCGACCAATTGCGGAAACATAGTAACATATGTACTAAATTCAATAAAGCTTTTATTAGCCTTTACTTTTCCATAGTATACATCTATGGTATAACTCATCGTTTGGAAGGTATAAAAGCTGATACCAATGGGTAATGCAATATGTGGTAGCGAGGCCAAGTACGGTAGACTTTTTTCTGGAAACAAGGAAGAGATTAAATCATTGTATGCCTCGAATGTAAAGTCTAAGTATTTAAAAATGAGAAGAAACCCCAGGTTGAACAGCAGCGAGCAGACCAGTCCCCACTTTCTATATCCTTTCTCTATTGCTCTTGCACTCCAATAATCCACTACACAGGAAGCCAACATTATCAAGACTATCTCTTGTTCACCCCAAGCATAGAATAACAGACTAAATAAGAGAAGTACAAGATTCTTTATTTGAACCTTGTTGGGCACCAAAAAATAAACCAATAAGAATATCGGTAGAAAAACAAAAAGAAAAATAACACTACTAAAGACCACACCTGTTCTTTTGGATTCTCTTTATCTGATTCAAAGAAATTTGCGATTCTGGGTCGGCAAATATAAGAGGAATTGTATTTCAGACATTAATACCTACGAGGTGACTTTATTGTAGGCATAAAAAAAGGCGAAGAATATTCATTCTTCGCCTCTGTTTTATATCATTTATGTCTCTTATCTAGACATAACCATTTTCTTAGTTGACACTAACTGACCATCTACAACTAGTTGGTAAGAATAGTTACCCTGAGGCATATCATTTGCATTGATATTCAATGTTCCTTCTCCAACGTGATCCAATACTACAGACTTGATTCTTCTTCCAGAATTATCAAATATAACTATCTGAGCATTCTGTGCATCAAGAGGAAGCGTATAAGAAATCTGTGTCTGCCCATTGAATGGGTTAGGTACATTCTGATTAAGAGAAGCTAAATCAGATCCGTTAAGCTCTACGTCAGTAGTAGATCCTATCTGAGTGCCTTTCTGTATAGACTGTACAACTTCTGCTAACTCAGCAAACTGCGCTTCTAAATCAGCTATTCTTTCATCTCTTGCATCTATAAGTTCTTGTTGCTCTTGAATCGCATTCACTAGCATGTAAGTAATCGCATTCGTATTTACATTAAGATATTCATCTGAAGATACTGATTTGTGAACCTCATCAGTCGTTTCGAAAGCTTGATATTCATACGTAGATACCATTTCAGGTAATACTTCCTGCATTTCTTGTGCGATTACACCAAACTGCAATTTGTCAGATTTGATACCTCCTTTACCATTATAGTAGTAAGAATATGGCTGTATTTGTAATACTTGCTCTAGACCTGCTTCAAAAGCGTTGATGTCTTTCTTTAGTCTTCTATCTGAAGAAATAAGCGCTCCAGCATGCTGAATATCACCATTTACATGTAGTAGTGATTGAGGATTTCCTATCCCAATACCTACTTGCTCAGACTGATCTACATTCATCACTAAGTTTCCATTCGTAAGGAATAAGATATCAGCTGCATCAAGTGCTCTGATTTGAAACGGTGCTGTTCCATTATGAGTCAATGTAGTTGACCCTCCCGTTGCTCTATTGAATCTAAATCCAAAGTTAGGGAATGCTGATGCATCTGAAATTAGGTCAAAATTTGCTGGACCATCAGCTGACCGTCCTCCGCCTAATTTTATGGATATCGCTCCTGCACCAGTACTAGAACCGACTTCCAGTTCATTGCCATGTATTTTCATACGACCGTCAACTTCTGCTTCGAATTGAGGGTTAGTTATTCCAGCTAATCCAACTTTTCCGTTAGATATGACTTTGATTTGTGCATTCATCTGGAATGAAAGAAATCCTAAGACTAAAATTATTAGTATGTTCTTCATAATCATTAATTTTTTAATTCGTTTAATTGTCTAAATTGGTTAAATAAGGAAATCAAGTTCTAAAAAGGTTTATTAATTATTAACAAGAGTAAAATTATGTAAACCTTTCCCTTTTATATTCCCCCATTTAGGTGAAATCTCCTTTGGACACTGTCTAACTTCCATAAAGTGTACCGATTATCGAAGTATATTATAAGAATTACTAATATAAAGCGCAATCTTAAAAAGTGCCAACTTTGTGACAATTATTAGAACATTAAAATACATAGATTATATTACTCCCCACTCAATTTTGGAACATTGAGCCCAAAACCCATGTAAACCCTTAGACATTTACCCGAAATTATTACCTAAAAAGCTCCATTGCAACCTGTGTAGGTTACTTCAGCCAAGATTTATATCCTGAAATACAGTAATAAAAAATACTTTTGGCAATCAAATTTTAAGATTAATGAGTCAAGATTATCTATTCTTATGCGGGTGTGCCAGGTCTGGCACCTCAGCTCTTTGGAGGTTATTATCTGCTAATAAGTCTATAGTGATAGGTCTAGAAAGATATATCAATAAGTGCACTAACCCTTTTGAACTCTCACCTGAATTATATCTCAAGGATCGGTTCTATGATTTGCAGGATGGCGATACTCACTTCAAAAGTCTTGAAAAAGGAGGTTCTGGCACCTACTACACTAATATTAAGGACAGATTTGATAAGGCTAAATTTGTAGGAGATAAGATTCCAAGACTCTTTAAGTTCTACAACCAACTGTTTGATAGATTTCCATCTACCAAAATTATCTTCATCTACAGAAACATATTCGATGTAGCACAGTCTTTCAATAATCGCTTCCAGAATTCAGAAGATAATTGGAACAGAGACTATAAAGTAGCTATAAAGGAGTGGAATCTTTCTCTTCAAAATACTCATACCCAAATTAAAGAGACACCGAAGAATATTATGTTAATAGCCTATGAAGAGCTTTTCTTTAACAAGTATGACTTTTCAAAGATTTATAGCTTCCTCGGCTTGACACCAGATAATAGCATAGAGACTCGATTTGATATCCTTAGTAAAAAAGCTCAAGAACTGGAATCAAAAAGACAAGTTCAGCTGAGCAGTCTCCAAAAGCAAGAAATATGTGCATCTGCAGAGTTCACCTTATAT
>CAYNJK010000111.1:0-9661 GCA_964397575.1 uncultured Saprospiraceae bacterium | reverse complement strand
GATCAGGGATTTCTTTTGATACCTTGGCTTTGAGACATAGTGATGACGAATCCAATAAAGCTGTTGGAGGTTCTATAGGTCGATTTACGCAACAATCTATACCTCAAGCATTTAATAGAGCTTGTTTCCTTGAAGGAAGAGAGGGAGGATATTACACAGTTCAAACAGAATTTGGTGTTCACTTGGTTAGAATAGATGATGTAGTATATAACGACAATGAACTAAAATATCAAATAGCTTCAGTTGCAAAATCTATCACCCCTTCATTGGAGACACAGAATCAGATGTATGATAGGGTGACGGAAATTGTAAGTGGCAATAAAGAAATATCACAACTTAGAGCTGCAATGGATGCAGAACCTGGAGTAGTCCTAGAAAAAAGTACTGCCTTAAGAGCCAATGATTACGCCGTAGGAAATCTTCCTGCAACACAAGCCAGTAGAGAGATAATCCAGTGGGCATTTGACCCATCTACTGAGCTGGGTGATGTATCTGCAGATATTTACAAATTTATAGATCAGGTCAATTACTACGACAAGAACTATGTGCTGGTCTCTTTAAACTCCATAATTCCCGCGGGATTGCCTACAGCTGATGCAATGAGGTCTACTCTGGAGACCAGAGTGATGAATAAGCTGAAAGGAGAAAAATTTGCAGGTTCATTTAAGTTTAATAGCCTTCAGGAAGCAGCTAGTACGCAGGGCGTAGAGGTTCTGAATGCAGCAAATATTGGTTCTAAGTCTTCCATAATTACAGGGATCGGCAACGAGCCCAAAGTACTGGCTGCCGCTTTTGGTACAGCAGTACAGGCAGTTTCTCAGCCTATAGTAGGAGAATCAGGTATCTATATTGTGCAGCCTATAAGTAGGCAAGAACCAGGTGATCCGACTAATTTGGCTATGGTCAAGAGTGGCTTAAACCAATCGACCAAAAGTCAAGTTGATTTTAGTCTGATTAAGAACATGACCAAACGAGCAGATATAAAGGATAGTAGGTCTGACTTTTTCTAGCCTATAACGATATATAAAAGCTCTGTCCCAAAGGATGGAGCTTTTTTTCATTTATAACCACACAGTATATGACCTTTAAGGAATTTGGATTTAGCGAGACCTTACTCGATGCTCTTTTTTACATGGGCTTTGAGAATGCTACCCCAATTCAGGAACAAGCTATTCCCCATATCCTCGAAGGTAAAGACATGTTGGCTTCCGCACAGACAGGTACTGGTAAGACTGCTGCCTTTATGTTACCTACTCTCGATAAGATTATCAAAGAAGGTAAAGACGGCACTACAGCCCTAATTATCTGCCCTACGAGAGAACTAGCGCTTCAGATAGATCAGCAGATACAAGGCTTCTCTTATACCACAAATGTGTCCTCTATCTCTCTCTATGGAGGGGGTTCTGGCCAAGAGTGGGAAATGCAGAGTAGAGCTCTCAAGGCCGGCGTCAATGTCGTCGTCGCAACACCAGGTAAGCTCTTATCCTTTATCCAGAACAACCATATGAGTTGTGAGACGATAAAGTATCTTATCCTAGATGAAGCCGATAGAATGCTGGATATCGGCTTCTATGATGACATCATTACCATTATTAAGCGTCTACCTAAGGATAAGCAGACCTTGTTGTTCTCCGCGACCATGCCACCAAAGATTGTCAAGCTGAGTAAAGAGATCCTTAACGATCCTATCCGTATCAGCATCGCCATTTCTAAGCCTGCAGAGAAGATACTCCAAGCGGCCTACCTCGTCCATGACGAACATAAAATAAAACTACTCAAGAAGCTTATTAAAGATAAGCCTAAGTATAAAAGTATCATCGTCTTTAGCTCTACTAAGAAAAACATCAGTAAGATAGTGTCCGGTCTAAAGTCTGGTGGGATTCCTGCTAGCGCCATTTCATCTGATCTCGATCAGAAAAGAAGAGAGGAGGTTATGCTTCAGTTTAGAGCTAAGAATGTCAGAGTCCTCGTGGCTACAGATGTTATAAGTAGAGGGATAGACGTAAAAGACATCGATCTGGTTATCAACTACGATGTCCCAAGAGATGCAGAGGACTACGTCCATAGAATAGGACGAACAGCCAGAGCAGAAGCGGAAGGCGTCGGTATTACTTTTATTAACTATGACGATATGCGTTCGTTTGCCTCTATAGAAAAGCTAATAGAAAAAGAAATCATCAAGATGAAGATCCCTGCCGAGATGGGTGAGTCTCCTGTATGGGATCCTAAGCGTAGACCAGCGCCAAGAGGTGGAGGCAGAAGTGGTGGTGGTCGTAGAGGTGGTGGTGGCCGTGGCCGAGGGGGTGGACGTGGTGGTTCTAGAGGCGGCGGTCGATCTAAAGGCCGTTAGAATAACTTTTCCTTTCCCGTTTGTCCTGTGCAAATAAAAAAAGGGCCCCTTGCAAAACAAGAGACCCTTTGTATCCTTAGTATGTGATCTTCTTACAGACCTAACTTAGTTTTTACTTGTGCCATAACATCTTCTGATGCATTAGCATGGAGGATGGTACCGCCTGATGAATCGAAAATCATCGTATAGCCACCATCTGCACCGACAGCTTCTATAGCCACCTTTACTTTGTCTAGGATAGGCGCATACAGTTCTTCTCTTTTAGCCAAAATCTTGTTTTGGACTTCTACCTCGAAAGCCTGGATTTTTTGCTGTTCTGCAGCCAATTCTTCTTCCTTTTTCTGCATTTGTACTTGAGACAGTAAGCCTTCTTGCGCCTCCTTAGAGTAAGCTTGAATCTTAGCCTCCAATTTTTTTACCATTGCTTCTCCTGAGCTCATCATTTGTTTCTGGAATGTTTCCAACTCCGACTCGGCACCTTGTACCGCAGGTAGTTCTGATAATAATTGAGCTGAATTTACATAGCCAAATTTCTGAGCATTGACTGATACTGCAGCAACCATAAGCAGCCCCAGAAGCATAGTTTTGATATTTGATATCCTCATGTCTTGTATTTTCTCTTTTAGTATAAAATCGTCTTACATCACCAATGACGTAAAATTTTGGGCAAATGTAGCTTTTGGAATCCAAAATTGCCCCATTTAACTAAAGATTAAGGCTATTTAGCCGCACATATGGAAACAGCCTTACTCTATACACCTTTCTAGAGGCACCACGCCATAGCTATAGCACCTAAGTGAAAGTCTTGTTAAAGCTCTATCAGTGTTCCCACTGATACCTTACAGCAAGTACTATATGTCTCCCAGCGGCGCTTACACCAGACGCAAAAGGCCTGTAATGTAGGTCACTGAGATTTTGTACCGCAGCATTTATAGTCCAAGATTTCGCTAGATGATACTGAGCAGAAATTCCGAAATCATGCCATTCTGGAGCACCATCTACTGTCGCTAGATCTAGATTATCTACGCTGCCTCCATAATCTTCTACTCTCTTCCACAGATTATAATTATGAGATAAGCTCAGTGTCAGTTTTTCCGTCTGATAACTCAGTTTGTTGCGCCCATAGGTCGGCGGTATATGTCCCAATGGTGATTCTATATTTTCGCTATCTGTTTGGGTGCCTTGCTGGAAACTTAATGTTCCTTCATATCTAAGACCTGAAAACAATTCCGCTTGAAGATTAACAGATAGGCCTCTAATGATACCGCTGCTGGCATTGACATTGGCAGTTACTTGCAGCGTATCTCCATTAGAAACAAATCTGGTATCTCCATTAGGCAGACTGAAATCAGTTCTGACAATGGCATCTGTCAGTCGGGTATAGAAACCTGTAAGGCCTGCTGTAAGTCTTGCTGATCTATATCCGAGGGTGATTTCTGAGTTCCATACTTTCTCCGAGTCCAGTTGCGGATTAGGTACAGTGATCTCGTCTCCATTCACTCTGACTTTTGCAAGGTCATCTACATTAGGCGATCTGAAGGCAGTCCCGGTCGCTGCTTTGGCAATCAAGGGTCCTTTTTGAAAGTTTAGACCTGTAATGCCCACTAAAGCACTGTTGTTGCTGGTAATTCCGTCATAGAAAAACTCAGGCCATACAAAAGGGTCATTCCGACTGTAGAGCAAGTCTACCTGCTGACTGCTGTATCTAAGACCACTAGACCAGACTAGGGTAGAGTCTCTGTTTTGGAAATTATACTGCAGGTAAGCGCCCATATTGAGCAGTTGACTGCCGGCACTGGGATATCGTGTCAGAATGGGATTTACGCCAGTAGGAGAGATGCCTTGGGCATTAGATTGCACATCATTATGATGTAGGTCAGCTCCGTAGACCAGTTTGTGCTGCTCTGCCAGTTGCTTGTTGAAATCTAAGGTAAGACCATAGACAGTTACATCTTCTATCTGTTCTTCCAGCTCCGGATCATTAAGTGGCCTGCTGTATCTGCTTTCTTCTATTTTCTGGAAGGAGCCTATCAGATTTACTTTATCGAACAGTCTGGTTTTCTTAGACCATTTTAATTTAGGGGAGATCAGTAATCTGTCTTGAGGTCCATAGTACCATTCTGCAAAGCGCAGCTGCCCATTTCTATATTCGTTCAGATTGTCATATCTGGGTATGTCTGAGCTTGTCGAGTATTGCAAGTTCAGTTCTGTTTTGAACTGCGTAGATGGCTGGTATACATATTTCTGAAAGAAGTCTATCTGACTATAGCCAGTACCTACCTGCAAGTTTTCGTTTTCATTGGCGATGAGGGCATCTCCAGCAGTTGGGTCTACGTAGAAAGGGCGCTTCCCAAAATCTGGATAAGCGGCTGGTCTGCGGCTGCCGGTTCTGAGGTCACTTCTGTCAGAAAAACTGGCACTCGTCAGAAGGCCGAATTTACTCTTGGACAGCATATGGTCTAAGTGTACTGTTTTTTCCTGATCTGCTGAGTTGTATCGTACGGAGGCAGTTATTCTATTCTTGGTGGTTTGCTGACCAGATAGCTCAAGTAATGGCGTTTGTGTACGGAAATGTACGACACCGCCCAGAGCTTCACTGCCATAGAGCAAGGACCCTGGTCCATAGATGACTTCTATCTGCTGAAGGATCGCAGGATCTACAGTAATAGCATTTTGTAAATGGCCATTTCTATAGATGGCATTGTTAAGCCGGACACCGTCTACGACCAGTAAGATCTTATTTGCTTCGAAGCCTCTGAGTACTGGACTCCCTCCTCCTAATTGGCTCTTTTGGACATAGGCGCCAGAATTCAATGCCAGGGCATCAGCTGTATTCTGGGCATTGGAGCTGAAGATTTTTTCGGCTTTGATATGGGTAACGTTGTAGGGTAGATCTATCTCTCTAGAATCGTTACGGCCTATAATGACCACTTCTTCCAGGTATTCAGTACTGGGTAGCAACTTGCACAAATAAGCTGCTTCAGCTAATTCTGCTCTAGTAAGAGTTCTGTCTGTATATCCTAGATACTCAAAACTGACATCGGTTGCAGCTTGTAAGTCTAGGGTAGCCAGACCGTCCAGATCTGTTGTGGTACTTTGCTCTCCAGCGTACACGAGTACGCCTATCAGCGGCTGACCCGCTTCATCTACTACTTTTATCTGCTGAGCGGCTACTGTGGCAGCCGTCAATAGGCTAAGCCAAAGGCAACTGAATCGTAAAAGTGGTCCCCTCATTTGGTTTCGAATTCTTCACAAATATTTTACCCTTATGGTATTCTTCTATTATTCTTTTCGCTAAAGACAGACCCAAGCCCCAGCCCCTCTTTTTGGTTGTATAACCGGGCTCAAAAATGGTTTTAAATTTATTGGCAGGGATGCCTTTACCCGTATCAGACAAATCTATAGAAGCAAAGTTGCCCTCCTGGCTGACAGTTGCTGATATTTTTCCTGTTCCTTCCATAGAATCCAGTGCATTCCTTAATATGTTTTCTACTACCCAGTCAAAAAGATGGGAGTTCATCTTTGCATAGATAGCCGTATCGTTAGCATCTGGATAGTCAAATTGTATTTTTCTAGGTGCCCTACGTTGCATATACTCACGGCATTCATTGAGTTTATCTATAATGTTGACTTTTTCCAGCTTTGGCTTAGAGCCAATTTTAGAAAAGCGGTCTGCGATCAGTTCTAGTCTGGTGACATCACTCCTGAGTTCGGAGATAATTTCTTGTTGTTCTGGATTGCCAACGCTGCTCTCTCTCAGATGTGCTATCCATCCTAGAATCGCTGAGATAGGGGTGCCTAATTGATGCGCAGTTTCTTTAGCCATTCCTGCCCAGACTCGATTTTGCTCTGCTTTCCTAGAGGTAGAAAAGACATAGTAGCCAAATAAAACAAAAGTGCTCAGCAGCAGAATCTGTACAAGTGGAAATATGGAAATACGCTTGTACAAGGTAGAATTATCAAAGTAGATTCTATGGAAGTAATCTGTACCCTCGATAGGCTTATTACCTGATCTGAGGCAAGAGGCTTTCATTTTTTCTAGGAAGGCTTGATCATGACTAGGTTCTCCGTTCTCTTCATAGTTAAAGCCAGTAAGTTCCCCATCTTCATTCTCCATGACTATCGGGACATCTGAAAACTTATCTAAAATCTCTAGGACCAAATCTTGGTCACCTACACCTTTCTGTCCGGAGTTGATGGCTTGCTTATACACTTCTACAGTCTCACGAGTAGTTTCCTTGAGATTATCTGCCAGATACTTGGAATATAAGATGGTAAAGATGATAATCATCAGGCCCATGATGGCCAGTAACCATTTCCACCTTGATTTATTCTTGTATATGTCCATAAATAGCTGTGATTCTGACTTTTGCTATCCACTATAGTCAGATTATTAACGAACTTACAGAATTTAGAATTATGATGATTTAGAAATAACTTTGGCGGCCTGGTATAAGGTGATATATGGAGACAAATAGTTTGATTATTTCGACAGGGCTGGCAGATCTACCACAGACTGCCAAAAGCCTAATTGGTGAATTTCAGCATCGTATAATTCTATTGGAAGGGGACTTAGGGGCTGGTAAGACCACCCTTGTAAAAGAACTGCTGGTCCAGTTAGGCTCCACAGACGCGGGCAGCAGCCCTAGTTATTCCTTGATAAATGAGTATGTCACCACTTCTGAAAGCAAGATTTATCACTTAGACCTTTATCGGCTGACCAGTGTAGAAGAAGCATTTGCACTGGGACTGGAAGATGTGCTCTATTCAGGACATTATTGTTTTGTGGAATGGCCGCAGATAATAAGGGACTACTTAGAGCCACCTTATCATTATATAAGCATAGAGCTAGACGAAGCCGCGCATAGAAGGATAAAGCTCAGTTCAGTAAGTTAAATTTCTATTGATAATCAGACGTTTAGCCAGCTCAAATAAGAGTTCCTTCTTTAAAGTCCTCGAATCTCCGTAAATTAATAGTCCGCATTGTATATAACCAAGCTATAACAAAGAAAGATGTCACCAGAAGGAAATGACTTTAGTTTTTCGGACTTCTTTACGGAAGGGCAATATCAGACGCAGGCTGAGGTGCTGGAGATCAGCGAGAAGAACAAAAGCATGACTATCGGTGTGCCCAAAGAAGAGCATAGTGATGAGAACAGAACACCTATAGTTCCTAACTCCATTCGGACATTGGTGGGTTATGGTCATAGGATTATTTTTGAGAAAGGTGCAGGTCTCAGGTCTAATTTTACAGATCATGACTATTCTGAGGCTGGTGCAGATATACAACCCAGCAAGGAAAAAGTATTCGGTAGTGGCGTCGTCGTAAAGGCAAGTCCGGCTACTCTCGAAGAGATAAATATGATGAATGAAGGCGCCATTCTTATCTCGCCTATCATCTTGCCTAGGATGTCGGAATCCTATCTCAGAGCCCTAAAGAAGAAACGCATTATATCCATCGCCATGGAGTATCTAGCTGGCGAAAATGGCACCTATCCTCTGGTAAGGATCATGAGTGAGATTGCAGGTATGGCTTCTGTCTTTACAGCTGCAGAATTATTGACACATGGCCAAGGGGGTCGCGGTATCCTATTAGGCGGTGTATCTGGTGTTCCTCCTGCCAAAGTCGTTATCCTTGGTGCAGGTGTGGTCGCAGAGTTTGCTACCAAGACAGCCTTAGGACTGGGAGCTTCTGTCAGAATATTTGATAATGATATCTCTAAGCTGATGCGGATACAAAATCTGATAGGCAGACAACTCCATACCTCTACCTTCAATCCCGTCTATCTCGGCTACCAACTGCTCAGTGCAGATGTTGTTATAGGCGCCATACATTCTAAGTCAGGGCGATCACCGATATTGGTTACCGAAGAGATGGTCTCCAAAATGAAAGCAGGCTCCGTTATCGTAGACGTAAGTATAGACCAGGGCGGTTGTATAGAAACCTCTGAAGTCACCAATCATAAAAAGCCTACCATCGTCAAGCACGGAGTCATCCATTATGGAGTCCCTAATATCGCTTCCAAAGTACCACGAACTGCCTCAGCAGCCATCAGTAATATTATCACTCCATTGCTAGTGAAAGCTGGTAATATGGGTTCTGTAGAGTCTCTCATCTATCAGAGCCAAGGCGTAAGAAATGGTGTCTACACCTACAAAGGTGCCGTTACCAATCAGTATCTCAGCAAACGTTTCGGTCTGAAGTATCAGGATATCAATTTGTTGATTGCAAGTAAGTTTTAGACTGACGGCTGCAAACTGGATATAAGAAAGCTAATTTCAAAACCGCCTAAATTCATAGAGCAAGCATCCTTGCGAGGCACTTTTGGACTGGACAAAAAGACCCTACTGCACTATTTACTTAAGTCGATTAAATAGAAAAAAGTAAAATGAACTGGTCGTGTATTTGTATTGCACGACAACTGTTTATTTGTGAGACAAAAAGCTATAAGAATGTGAGCAGTTGATTATTTTCTAGAATTATTACTTTCAAGAGTAATGATGGAGATGCAGTGAAGTGTCAGAATGAAGAGCTAAAAACGCCTCAACACATAGTGTTTTCGGTGTAAAACTAAGTGAGTTGAAAATTAAAAATATTTAATTTGGGTCAGTTATTAAGATAAGAATTTAGGAGTCAATCAACTACATAAATAATTATCATTATATGAATTTTAACAATATAAGATTCTAGGTTTAGAATTGTGAAAATGGTTTTTTTTATTTTGATATTAGTATCAGATATAGCTAACAGGTAAGAACAACTGTAGACTGCAAGATAGGTTAGCTTGATTTCGATCAACATATATTTTTTTTAATAAAGTAATCAGTAAGGTCACAGGTGTGACCAGAAGATATAATTGGGTATAACCAAAGAGAGCCCACATGGCCGTAATCGGCTAGCAGACCCTCATCTCGTCGCTTAACGAGGCTGCAAATCTATGGCTTCTCTATGCTTATTCCAAGCGTAACCATTTCCAAAATGCGCATAATTGATTGGAGTAACTTTTTCTTAAATTTTTAAAACATTATGAATCCTAAAAACATGATCATACAGGTCTTCTGTATGATATTTTTCAGTATTGTTTTTTACTGCTCCAGTTCTGCACAATCGCAATCAGGCAATTCTGCTTGTGGTACACCAGTGGTGAGTTTATTGCCTAATGGTAGTCATAGTATCTGTCTTCAGGGCGGCGCTGCAGGCAATGGAAATGGCGGCTATGGTGGCTATTGGTCTTTCTCTGTTTCGTGCCAGAATGCGCCAATGGATTTTGTTATTGTAGATAATTGCTTTCAGATTCCAGCCTGCTGCCC